>NZ_NWSW01000050.1:0-29746 GCF_002531805.1 Rhizobium sp. M1
TGAACGAAGTCCATCGCCCAGACGTCGTTGGGTCCGATGGCCATGTGCCGATCCTCGCGAAGCTTGGCGGTGTCTTGTTCCGCAACTGTAGCTCCAAGTCCCTGTAAATGCGGTAGGTTCGCGCCCCAACCCTCGCGTTCCAACAGCACATGCACGCGGCGATAGCCGTAGCGCACCCGCGTCTCAGAGCCCGATTCAAAAGTTCATTCGTATATCCTATCTTGCGATGCGCCTTGTGAGCATTCTGATTGAAGCGATTTGCGCCCATGCGGTTGCGCTTTCGATCGATTTCTCCCAATCCTTGGCGAGACGGCGGCAGCGTCCAAGCCAGGCGAAAGTTCTTTCCACCACCCATCTCTTGGGCAGGACGACGAAGCCCTTGGCGTGATCCGAACGCTTGACCATTTCGATCGTCCAGTCACCATGGCCGCACATTGCTCGCCTCAACTTGGCTCCGGCGTAGCCACCATCGGCGAAGATGTGGCGCAGCCACGGAAAACGGCGGCGGATCGCCTTGAGGACATGGGGTGCGCCGTCGCTACGCTTTGGCTGTCGATAATCCCTGCCGTCGGTTGCGCCTCCCGTCCCTCGATTTCCCGCGCCGCCATCACCAGAAGCTGGTTGATGCTCTGCCACAGTCCGATCGCGCGCCAAGCATAAAAATAACCGCGCACTGTCGAAACCGGCGGAAAATCGCCCGGCAGCATGCGCCATTGGCAGCCGCTCGAGGCGATATAGAGGATCGCCTCCACGACCGAGCGCATATTCGTCGTCCGACGCCGCCCGCAACGACGCGCTGGCGGGATCAGCGGTTTGATCAACGCCCATTCCCGGTCCTTCAAATCACTTGGAAAACGAAGCACGTCTCGGTTATGCTCACGGCGAGCGATAGCAGTCCAGCTCATCGAAACCCCATTTGATTTAGCACCAATAGGGAATCACAACTGACTGTTATCGCTCAACTTCTTTTAAATCGGGCTCTTAGGCAATTTCCGCGGAGGACGGATTATCAAATATACCGGGCATTACCACTTGGTGTATTCTGCGTGCTTCGCGGTTATACGAGCCCTATTTGTTGTATCAATACTTATGCCATCGGATACGACCGAGTCTAATACCGGAGAAAAGATCGCTTAACCGCCCGAATCATTTCAAAAAATATTACAGATAGTGGAGGAAGCCCGTGGGCTTACGTGTAATCGCGTGTTCTGCTCCCCAGTTTTCTCACGGCGAGGCGGGCGAAATGGCATTATCAAGCGCCGATCCGGCAAGCCTCTACAATGCCTGCAGATATGCTGCGTCACTGGCATCCAAGGCGGAAGGTGCATGGGGCGAAAGCAATTGGCGCGGCACCAGGAGTGACAGGCGACAATCAACGCTTCTGCTATCTGACAGGGACGATGTGCAGCGAAGGCTAACGCCGCTATTAGTCCGGGTCCGGCCCAATTTAGTTCTCATAGGAGCGATGTCGATATGCTTCCGTGGTGCGATTGAGACAGCGAAATACATCAGAGAGTTTCTAGGCGATGACGTTTGTATCGTTCTTGGCGGTCGCCACGCCACCGAAACAATATATCGGGATGACGAAAATCGTGTAAGACATCATCTAGCGTCCCCTCTGCGGCTAATTGCTGACGGAAAAGTTTCCAGCTGTTTCGACATCGCGCTCTCCGGAGATGGTGAACACTTTATCGCGGAAATTGGGTGCGTCGTAGCTTCCTTGGAAGCAAGAGGTTTTTCGCCAAGGGAGGCGAAATTCTCATTGGGCCACCTGACGACCACCCCGGGGCACTGGATCGCCGGCACAATCATGGACGATCAGGTCCACACTGTGTGCTCTTCGGGCATGCCGCTCGATTATAATGGGATGCCATCCCCAGCCGAAATGTTCGGAGTTACAACTAGCTTTGACGTGTTTGGTGGCGCGCCTACCGCGCACGTCTTCAGCGACATCGGGCGTGGATGTATCTATGATTGTATCTTCTGCAGTGAGAGGATCAGCGTTGGCGGGCCTCCTCGACAGTTCAAGATAAGCCCCCACCGGTTATGCGGCCAACTCGCAGCAGCCCGCCGCGTAGTCAAGGCAGATTACGGCGAAAACTTTCCTGTCTCGGCGTTCATTGAAGACTCAACTCTTCTTGGATGGAATTCGGCCCTCGTAGCCCAGTTTGAAAAGGTATTCGACCCACTCGAAAATCCTGTGCGGCTTGGCGGACAAGCGACCATTGACCAAATTGTCAATAACCCAGCCCTTGCACGAAGACTAGGCCGCATGGGCCTGGATATCTTTTCATCGGGGTCGAGACACCGCGCCCAGAACTTGTTGGAGGTCTTCACAAGAACATCGCCACCAAGAAGGGTTCGTGGATGGAACGCGCGGACAAAGCAGTTGAGATCTTGTCCGAAGCCGGAATCAAGGTTGGGGTATCCCTCCTATTTGGTATGGGCGAGGGAGCTGCTGAAAGGCAGCAATTGTTTTCGGCCTTAGAATGCTGGCGGAAAACGGGCTCTCTGATCACAATCAGCATGAACTGGGCCGTCCAACAGCCTTTGAGAAACACGGTTCAGGGGAATGAATATACCTATTTGGATTGGGCGGTGTCGCCCGGTCCCATGCTGTCGTTGTTAAGGAATTTTGGCGAATCCTCTGAGATCTATCCAATTGCCGGCGGTACAAGCCCAGACGAAGCCTCCGTAAAGGATATTCTCCAAGCCACCAAGGAGATCATGGCTATGCCGCCTGCACACCCAATGCAAAAGCAAGAAGCGGATCATGTCCCAGGACGTGGTGTAGCTTAGACGACCACGGCTCATCCCAGCCGGATGAGTGTCAGCTTGCTGCTGGCAGGCTGATGAGGGGATCATCGCTCATTGTGGCGATTGTCTCAAGTGTCATGTAGCGGGATCGCTGGACGGCCCATTCATCGTTCTGTTCGAGCAGCAGCGCACCGACCAGGCGCACGATGGCGTCGTCGTTGGGGAAGATGCCGACGACCTCTGTCCGCCGCTTGATCTCGCCGTTCAATCGCTCAATCGGGTTGGTCGAGTGAAGTTTGGCCCAATGCTGCTTGGGACATGTAGGCGAGCACGTCTTGCTCGGCGCTGTCCATAAGACTGGTGAGCTTCGGTACCTTTGGCCTGATCTGGTCGGCGACGTTGCGCCACTGAGTGCTTGCCGCCTCCGGCGTGTCCTGAGCGAAGGCCGTGGCAATGAAGGCGGAGAAAACTCGGCGTCCGCTCTTTCCAGCATGGGCCAAGGCATTGCGCATGAAGTGGACCCTGCAGCGCTGCCAGGTGGCGGAGAGCACCTTCGATACTGCGGCCTTGATGCCCTCATGCGCATCGGAGACAACGAGCTTCACGCCACGCAGACCCCGCCTGGTCAGCTTCGAAGAAACTCCGTCCAGGTCGCCTCGGCCTCGGACGTGCCGAGCACCTCGCGTCGACCGTCGGTGTTGACGCCGACGGCGATGATTACGGCGACGGAGACAATACGACCACCGCGCCGAACCTTGAGGGAGGTCGCATCGATCCACAGGTAGGGCCATTCTCCTTCGATGGGCCTGTCGAGGAAGACCTTCACCTTCTCATCGATTTCTTCGCACAGCCGGGATACCTGGCTTTTGGAGATGCCGCTCATGCCCATGGCCTTGACGAGGTCATCGACGGATCGGGTCGAAACGCCATGGATATAGGCTTCTTCGATGACCGCCGTCAGGGCCTTCTCGGCCATCCGGCGTGGTTCGAGAAAGCTCGGGAAATAGCTGCCTGTGCGAAGCTTGGGAATGCGCAGCTCGACGGTGCCCGCCCGTGTCTCCCAATCCCGGTCGCGATAGCCGTTACGCTGGGCCAGTCGGAAGCCATTCTTCTCGCCATAGCCCGCGCCGGTCTTCGTGCCGACCTCCAGCGCCATCAGCTTCTCGGCAGTAAAGCCGATCATCTCGCGCAGCAAATCGGCATCGGCGCTCTTCTCAACGAGTGAGCGCAGGTTCATCATGTCGTCGGTCATCGGTGGTGTCCCTCAGGTTGGCTCTAAGCAACCCGACCCTACCGGAAATCACCGATGGCTAGGAAATCCAGCTACACCACTCCATTGGACACGATCAAGAAGCGGAGCATATATATGCTGAACGGAGCGCCTAAAGGCGGAATAAATTACCCTAGCTCAGACCGAGTATGCGCCGGAACCCATCTCTTTATCGATATGTGGGATGCAGAAAATACGGGAAATGCTGAAGCGATTGAGGCGGCGGTAGCGCAAGCCGTTCATGACTGCCGCGCAACGATGTTGGAATCGAGTTATAGAAAATATAGCGAAGATGGGGGCGTCACGGGCTTCGCAATTCTCGCTGAATCGCACATTTGCGTAAATACCTGGCACGAAGAACGCATGGTCGCGATAGACGTATTTTTTTGTGGTTCGCTAGACCCGTACGCGAGTATCACCGCGTTGCGCGACGTATTTCGTCCATCCCGGATCCATATTAGCGAGCACAAGCGTCTTCTTGGAACAAGAATAACGCATCCAAATATTGTGGAAGCGCTTTAACCGAAAGTATTCTCCGAAATCGAGGCGGAACATGTCTAGACAAATCGTTTTCGTGCGCGAAAAATACCCTTCTGAATTCCGCACTATGATCGTGCCGAATGAAGTGCCGTACTACACAGAAAAGGGCTTTGAGGTATTCGTCGAGCTTGGTATCGGCGAAAAAATTGGCTTTGCGGAACCAGCCGGATGTCCTAAAGCGCCGGCGTGTCTGGTTCGACGGCCAACTGATCTCGATCCAGAACAGCTGATCTTCATCGACGAAAGTGTGCTGCAGAGGCACGGAAGGAGTTCAGTATGAGCTAACCCCGTAACGTGAAGCTGCGTGAATGATGGAGGATGGCCCTCCGGGATCGGCTTTCAGGAGCGGGTCTCAAACCAGTCCGAACTGCTGCGATAAAGAGCCGTGGTGGCTGGGGCTTACTTTCCGCCGCCGGTGCGCGTCGTCTCCATTCCAAAGAAGACCGGAGGCGAAAGGGTTTTGGGTGTGCCGACGGTCAGTGATCGGATCGCGCAGATGGTGGTCAAGCAGATGATTGAGCCGGATTTAGAGCCGCTCTTCTTGCCAGACTCCTATGGCTACAGGCCGATGAAGTCGGCTTTGGATGCCGTTGGGGTAACGCGTCAGCGGTGCTGGAAGTACGATTGGGTTCTGGAATTCGACATCAAAGGGCTGTTCGACAATCTTCCGCATGGGCAATTTCGTCTGGACGCGCCACGCGACCCATTGGCACCCGGCTGCGCACCGCGGTGAGGTCTATCTTGCCCGCGCGTTCAAGTTCCGAAACCATCGGCATGCGCACGTAAAAGTTCCCTGACCAACGTTGACGATCTCGAGGCTGAATCCTGATCGATCAAGTCTCACTTTCATCCTCTTGAAGGAATGCAGTCTTCCTAAATGCGTAGACGGGGTCATCGGGACATGATGCTCCGATCGGCTGCCGGTGGCCGAACTGCTCAGTCTCGGATGCCGCGGCCAAGATCTGCTCCTCGACTAGATCATAGACCACCGTCCGTTCGGCAATTCTCCAATCCCCTCCCTTTTTCAGGAACAGATCGCAATAGCGGCCGCAGATCAGGGCCTGACTTAGCGTTCCGGCCTTGTCCGGTGCGCGTTGCAGTGCGGCGAAGTAACTTTCGACGGCGGCTTTTTCCGGGCTGCTGAACTCAATCAGAATGTTCGTGATTTGATGGATGTTGCGCGGTCCCGTCTTGAAGACACCAAGGGCGAACTCGATGAAGCCCTCGGCCGAACCGGGATAGGTCCCGTGATTGTCACGTGCATCGGGCCAGTAGGAACTGCGCAGCGCCCTTTCATCGGCGCGGTCTATCCCGCGGCAATACCGATAGAGGCAGTCGCGGAGCGCCTCGCGGTCGAGCAATTCGGTAATTTTTTTTTGTGTTTCATCGCTTGTCGCACATCTGATATCGGGGCGCTTACCCATCCAGTGACGCAGCCAGCTTTCAACTGCTCGGCTGACGTAAGGAAAAACCCTCCCTCTGCTTAGGCATGCATGTAAACAACTGCCCTTAGAAGTAGACACCAATGGGAGAGCTGCGGGTAAGGTGTTTGGACAGCGACGGCGCCGTCATGCACCAGTTGCGTTGCGTTTCAACCCCCACAATGTTGGTTGAACAAAAGGCGATCGAGCAACGCATCCGAAACGCAATCTATCTCCAGCGCACGTTCAGGGCAGGATCGAGCGCCTCGCGACGCGAACAGTTCGTCCCTCTCCTCGACATCGATTGCACCGGGTAGTATGTATCCCTCGTCGTCAAGATTGAATATTTCGGGCGCTTGGGCCCAGCATCTTGCATGACCTTGGCATTTGGAAGTGTGCACTATGACGCGCATACGGTACTCCATGTCTTTCCTCCTCTCAATTATCAGGACCAGTCCAGGATCAGATTCTCCATTCCAAACACGTGGCCCCCATAGGTGATGGGCGCCGTACCATCCTTGATACGGAAGTCAGGGATGCGCGACAGCCACTCCTCCAGGCCGATGATGATCTCTCGCCGGGCAAGGTGTGATCCAAGACAGCGATGGGGACCGTACGCAAAAGCGGTGTGGCGATTGTCTTCTCGTGCCAAATCGATCGTGTTCGGATTTTCGAATTCCACCGGATCACGATTGGCAATCATCGTGGCGCAGGAAATGTAGTCACCCTTACGGATCGGCGCGCCTTCGAAATTGATATCTTTCGTCGCCACACGGATCATCTGCACGGTCGAATAGGCGCGAAGCAGTTCTTCGGCTGCGAGCACAATTCGATCCGGTTTGCTCCGCAGCAATTCCTGTTCTGTCGGATTGCGCGCGAGATAGGCCAGGTCAAAGCCGATCGCCGTTGCCACGGTGTCCAGTCCCGCGACGAATAGAAGCACGCCTATTCCATGGATTTCCTGGTCTCTCAACAGGCGGCCGTCGACCTTTGCCTGCACGACGAAGGTCATGAAATCGTCGGCCGGTTCTTTGCGGCGCATCGCTGCAAGTTCATCGATGAACGCCAAAATTGTTCGGGCGGCTGCGGTTCGTCTGATGCCGTCGCCGTGGAGCAGGTCCTTCCCCCAGCCCACGAATGTATTGAGGCGCTCATCGGATAAGCCGAGCAAACGGAGGAAGATACTAACCGCAAAAGGAAAGGCGAAGTCCGTCAAGATGTCGCAGCTTGTGCTCGACGCGGAAATCTTGGAAATCAACGCAATCGCCCGATCACGGACCGCCGGTTCAAGCTCCATTATCCGCCTGGGCGAAAGCAGCGGATTGAGAAGTGAGCGAAACACGCTGTGAGCCGGGGGGTCGAGTTCAAGCGGGATCAGCGGCCAGTTTTCGCCAAGCGCCGAGGCGAAAAGGCTCCGATGGCTGGAAAAGGTTCCGGTGTCCTGCAGCAATTTGCGTTGGTCCTGAGCGCGAACGATGACCCAGGTACCTCGGCCATCGCGCGTATTGCAGGGAGAATAAAAGATTCTCGGTCCATTATGGAGGCAAGCGACAGCTGCGTGCGGATCCCCATTTGGCATGCGCTCCATGCCGGGCGACGTGAACAGGCTGAAGTCCTTCACCATTTCGGGAGGGACATGTTCTGGAACCCTAATGGTAGCCACTGCTTTTCTCCTGTCATCAAAGCCCCTTCGCCGAGAACGAATTCTCCTCGGAGAGGGAGCGAGCAAAATCGTTGAGCGCCAGATTTCCAATCTCAGCAGCGCGAGGCGCCAATGACATGCGATGCAGCGATCAGATCGCCGTGCGGCTCGAAATCCACGCTGCTTTGTTGGCCGAAGTCGAAATTTCTTGGATGCCTCGCCCGCCCTTCCGGTCGACATCGGATTTTCACGGGTACCTCTCTTCCGGTAAATGCGTTCTGAGCACAGATGCATTTTGATTTCCTCCGCTCCATGGCGGTCACCAAAGAAACCGGCCGACAGTCCTTGCCGCCCCGCAAGAAGAACTTCAAAGTTCATGCCAATTTGATTGATTTGGCCGGAAAGAAATTTTTCAATTGCCTTTCAGCGCTTTGGCTCAAGGCAGAACTAAAGATTGGCTGATCAAGGCCGTGTCGCGTATCTAACAAAACCCGACATCAGGTGCCGGATGCCATCTATTCAGGTGCGACTTTTTTCCAGCCACCACAGCCGGGGGCCAGAGACAGCGCGACGAGTAACGAATGTCCTGATGTACTGCGATGCAGTGGGATAGCTTGAGGGTGGGTAGCTTTGAATTGTGGCATCGAGCTAGCGGCGGAATTCCGGGAACAGCTCGAAGCGTGCTACTCCTTTGTCCTGAATGTCAGTTCTACCAGCCCGACGACACCACCCTAAGAGTCGGCGGCAATCTGCCGATTGGGTGTTGCCTGACAGCAATGGGTATGGTGGCCTACCGTCCGCCGAGACGGAAGGCGATGGCCGCAGAAAGCCCGCTCAAGCGGCGGGCCGAAAATGCCGTCCGAAACAAATCCACAAACTGCCCTGCCTGGCACGGCAAGAGCGTGGGTACGGAGATTTGATCTGGATCAAATCGCAATCCCGATGAAATTGATAGCCATCAAAGACGCGCTGGAAGAAATAGGGATAGCCGAAGTCGCAACGGCCGCGTGGTCGTCTCGGGCATGTCCGGCATAGGCGGTTTTCGAAGGGATCAGGACATGGACGTCGCACGCAGTGAGGTTCTCGTGATTGGCACTTCCGTCGCTTGCCGTTCCTGCCAGGCGCGGCACGGCGTCGTTTGCGGCGCCTTGTCGGCTGGCCAGCTTAGCGAACTTGGCCGCCACTCGCTGCGCCGCAAGGTCGACGCAGGCTGCGAGATCATTGCACAAGGATCGGAAAACTCTTTCTATTCGAACATCACGCGCGGCGTGGTGAAGCTCTGCAAGGTGATGTCGGACGGGCGCCAGCAGATCGTTGGCCTGCAATTCGCCCCCGATTTCGTCGGCCGCCCCTTCGTGCGCGAAAGCACGCTGTCGGCCGAGGCCGCGACCGATGCGGAGATCTGCGTGTTCCCCCGCAATTTGCTCGAACGCATGATATTGGAGACTAGGGAATTGCAGCGTAGCCTGCACGCTCAGGCGCTGAACGAGCTGGATGCCGCGCGCGAATGGATGCTGACGCTCGGCCGGCGGACCGCCGAGGAGAAGGTCGCAAGCCTGCTCCACCTCATTGCCGCCCACGCCGAGACGGCGACGAGCACTGCCTTCGATCTGCCGCTATCGCGTGCCGAGATTGCCGACTTTCTCGGGCTGACGATCGAAACCGTCAGCCGCCAGTTGACCCGGCTTCGCAAAGAGGGCGTCATCCGCATCGAGAACATCCGGCATATCACCGTGCCCGACTTGGATGCGCTCGCAAAGAAAATCAGCGGGTAATTACCACCCGCGTATTGGAAAGGCCAGCCTGGCGCGCCAGCGTAAAGAACTAGGCGGCATTGTCGGGATGCAGACGGACGTGCCGGGCGCTACCACATCGAGCATTCCGGGCGAGAAAACTTCTAGTCCCGGAGCCGCCGGCTTGCAGCTCGGGATAGCCGCCGGGCAGGTGGGTGGCGTCGCCATCGGCGCCGGGCGCCCAGCAGGTCGCCAGCGAGCTGAGCGGTGAGCGGTGAGAGGAACAAAATATCAGCTCCGCGGCGACGTCAGCCGAGCAACAAATGCTCGTAGGCCAAAGGCTACATAGCGCGACCCGGGTGCCGGTCGGCATCAGCCGATCGATATTGGCGGCTGCGAGCTCTTCACGCCCCCAACCTGCGGATATCCGCCATCGTCGTCTTCTGTGACGAAATTATCGGAGCCGTTTGCGTTTCACCATTTTTCGATGCGCGGTCCGAGCCTGGCGCCCCCTTTTTGTCGGACCTCAAACTTTCTTGTGCAGTTTCAAACAAGAAAACGTGCGCGGGTAGACATACGCACGAGCAGAACCTCAAACCCCGTGACCCGCGCCTTCCCGCCGCGACCGGACTGGCGGGCAGTATGCTAAGGTTCTAAAAGGCGGCAGAGAAACCTTGATCGAGATGCGGTCGGAAGTAGCCGAAACAGCGCCCGGCCGTCAGCGCGGCACAACGGCTTCACAATTCGCTCGCCCGCACGAGCAGCGCACGAGTGCGGCGACGAAGGCCCTGTGCTGACCGCAAGTCCATCTCCTTCAGGCCAAATGGCATGACGCTTGCTTGCCCTGGCGTGTGGGCCGAGGTCGGATTCGTGTTAGCCGTGACTGAGAGGCCGCAAATAAATTTTCCTAGAGGAGCTTCATTGATGACCATGGAAAAGCAGGTCCCTATTGTCACCTTTCGCACGCGGGTTCGCGACGAGTCTATATCCGGTCCCAACCCCTACCGCTGGGAAGACAAGACGACCGACGACTATTTCAGCGGTAAGCGGGTAATCCTTTTTTCGCTGCCGGGCGCCTTCACGCCAATCTGCTCCACCTTCCAACTGCCTGATTTCGAAAGTCTTTATGTCGAGTTTAAGAAGAATGGCATTGACGACATCTACTGTCTCTCCGTCAACGATGCCTTCGTCATGAATGCTTGGGGCAAGTCTCAGGGGTTGAAAAATGTCAAGCTTATCCCGGACGGTTCGGGAGAATTCACTCGGAAAATGGGTATGCTCGTCGCCAAGGACAATCTCGGTTTCGGTCTGCGCTCCTGGCGCTACGCTGCCGTGATCAATAATGGCGTCGTGGAGGGGTGGTTCGAGGAAGAAGGCTTTGGCGACAACTGCGCAACCGATCCGTATGGCGTTTCTTCGCCGCAAAACATTTTGAAATGCCTTAAGGCCCCAGCCTTCGTATGAGCATTGAAGCCAACGACCAGCAGCTACGACTTGTCGTGCACACCTGCGCCGAACGATAGGAGTTTTGCTCGAACCATGAAGTCCTTTACAAGCCTTCATCAGCGTCAGCAGCAATCGCTGGTTATTACGCCCCAGCTCATCGCGTCTATTCGCTTGCTGCAGCTGGCGCACACCGAACTGAATCAGTTCGTGGAACAGGAAATCGAGAAGAACCCATTTCTCGACCTGGCGTCGAATGACGGCGGGGCTTCTGGCGTATCGCCAACTGCGGCGGATGATCCAAATATCAGCGCACGCGAAGACCACGTTGATGGACCGGCCAGGACGGACATGCCTGAGCTGTCTAGTCCCTGGAAATCAATCCGTGACACAGGCAACCTTTCGCCGGGGGAAAGGCCTTCCCTGGATGAGTTCGCCGCCTCAACTGAGACATTGCACGAACATGTCGCCCATCAGATCGCCCTCACTGCCTTCACACCCCAGGAGCGGCTGATTGCTGGCGCGCTTGCCGACCATCTGGATGACACTGGGTATCTGCAAGTGAACCTTCTGGAGCTAGCAGAGAGGCTAAATAGCCCTGAGGCTGGAGTGAAGCGGGTTCTTGAGGCTTTGCAGCTATTTGACCCGCCGGGCATATTTGCGCGAAGTCTGGGCGAATGCCTCGAGATTCAGTTGCGCCAACGAGACCGGTTCGACCCGGCCATGGCAGCTCTGGTCGCAAATCTCGAGTTGCTTGCGCGACGCGATTTTCGAGCACTGAAGCGACGTTGCCGGGTCGATGAAGACGACCTTCTCGATATGTTGAACGAAATCCGTGCACTTGACCCAAAGCCTGGAAACCAGTTCCAGTCCGCAAGGTCGGAATCCATCATACCCGACGTCTTCGTCCTACCCTCGCCGGGAGGCGGATGGCACGTCGAGCTTAATCGGGAGATTTTGCCCAAGGTACTGATCAACCAAACCTATTTTGCGCAAGTTACTCGCCTAACCGCCCAAAGCTCGAAAGATCAGTCATTCCTCAACGAATGCTTCCAAAACGCGAGCTGGTTGGTTCGGAGTCTCGATCAGCGCGCCACGACGATCCTTAAGGTGGCGACCGAAATCGTGCGCCACCAGGATGTCTTTTTGGAAGATGGCATTGCTCATCTTCGCCCTCTCAATCTTAAGACCATCGCTGACGCGATCGACATGCACGAGTCCACTGTAAGTCGGGTAACGTCGAACAAATACATTCTCACGCCCCGCGGCGTGTTCGAGCTCAAGTATTTTTTCACCGTCGCGATCCCGTCCTCACAAGGCGGTGACGCGCACTCGGCCGAAGCTGTGCGCCATCAGATAAGGGCACTTATTGCCGCAGAGACGCTCCATGATGTGCTGTCCGACGATGGCATCGTTGCCAGGCTCAAGGAAACAGGCGTCGACATTGCTCGCCGCACAGTCGCCAAATATCGCGAGGCGATGAACATCCCCTCGTCCGCGCAACGCCGGCGGGAGAAACGGTTTGTACTGGCGGCCGCGGAGGGATAAGTCCTTTGTACCGTAGGTGATGCCCTTTTCCCAAAAACCGCGGAACTGAGGCACATGTGACATTGTGCTCCTCTCCATGGAGGATCGACTTCATATGGGCTGGCGACCGCAGCCTCGTCACGGGAGCTTCAAAAGTTGTTCCGGCCGCTTAAGCTGACGTTCTAGAAAAGATTAGATGTCTGTTCCATAGCCCAAGCGCTTAGGGGCTAAGCGGTTAATCACGAAACTCGTGCAGAATTTTTATGTCGCGCAAGCGACAAATCTAGAAGCAGTTGTCGCCTCCCATTCATTTTCGCCGAACCGCTGGGATTTCGGTGCGGCGGCAACGAGAGCCTCAACCGAAAATGATAGACGGAGATACGCGGGCAGACGTTCTGGAGTTGGCGCGCTTTCGAGATCTCCGATGTTCGACGACGCAGGAATACAACACGCGGGCTGATCGAACTCTTGGCCTTCCTCACCGCTTGGCACGACGCATGCACGGTAATCCGAAAATGCGCCATCGAACAAAAAGGAATCATCCCATGATCAAGCTCACAGAGAATGCCGCCGCCATCATGAACGTAACGCTTTCCCGAGCCGAGCAGGCGGAAGGCTTTCGCATCGCGGTCGAGGCAGGTGGATGCGCCGGCTACAAATACCTGGTGGGGCTAGAAAGCGTCCAGGGCCAGGGCGACGCGGTGATCGAAACAAATGGGGTCAAGGTGTTCGTTGACGCAGACTCCCAAGCACACATCAACGGCATGACGATCGACTTCGTGACGGGACCAGAAACCTCCGGTTTTGTCTTCGACAATCCCAATGCGCACCAGAACTGCACTTGCGGCAAATCCTTCGGCTGATCACCGAGAAAGCGAGAGAGCCATGCGGAATTATTGCGAAAAGGTCATGGTTTCCTTTTTCAATCCGGAGAACGACGGCGTGCAGGAAAATCCCCTCAGCGAGACCGGGGCAGTTTCCTACAGTAGAGGGCCTGAATTGATAATTGCAGTCGATCCAACGGTGGAAGCGTTTCTGGTGACGCCGTCGTCCTTGCGTTCCAACCCAGCGACCGCCTTCTCGCCAGCGCTGGCCGAACTCATAACCCTAAAGCCCGCCGAAGCGCCTCAAACCGTCCGTCAGGAGACAGCAGGCTTTTTAAGCGGTTTGCTGCCGGAGAAAAAGGTCTGCTCATCAACGGATTATCCTGAGGCAGCAAAATATTTTGGCGGGCATCCGGGCCAGGATTCCAAAGGAGACGCCCCCTCTGCAAGCAGTTCCGCGCCGAGGAAAGGTGAGCGAAGACGCGTGCGTGTCAAGAGGCTTGATTTCATGACCAAGTCGCTCACTTCGCTAGATCTGGCAGTAGACGGACGACACTCGTTCAAGCCGTCGAAGACGTGTCAGCGGTTTATACAGTACTGGTCGTCGAAAGCCTCGCTCCGGCAGAGGAGGACGATCAGACCGTCACAACAGAAATCTGAGGCCTGGAGAAATTGGCAGGGTCGAAATCGATGTTGTAGCCGGCAATCGCGTAGGACAGGGTCTAAAAATCGCCGCAGCCTGCAACAGTTCAGTTCTCAGCGACAAGCTAAGCTGGCGAGCCATCTAGTTAAGCAGCCGCGGCGAATCCAACCGTTGGAAAAGGCGCGAGCGCACAACGTTCTTCCCTTCCTACTGATGGCGGCGATGCGACGTTATCGATGCCAACAAGATCGCGTGACGCGCCATCGCACGACTCCACCCCGCGCTGCTTGCCCGAGGCTAGCAAACAACAGCATGTGCAAGACGCCGCAGCATTGTCACCGCTTCCCCTCAGTCGAGATCCACCCATGAGAGCGATCTATCTCGACAATAATGCAACGACCAGAGTCGATCCTGAAGTGGTTGAAGCCATGCTGCCGTTCTTTGCGGATCAGTTTGGAAACCCTTCGTCGACGCACGCTTTTGGCTCCTCCATCCGCGAGGCGGTGAGGAAGGCGCGCCGGCAATTGCAAGCGCTGATCGGCGCCGAGTTCGATCATGAGATCGTGTTCACCTCGGGGGGGACGGAAAGCGACAATGCGGCGATCCTTTCGGCGCTGGAGGTGATGCCTGAGCGCACAGAGATCGTGACTTCCGCAGTCGAGCATTCAGCGGTGCTGACACTCTGCGGCCATCTGGAGAAGACGCGCGGCATTAAGGTACACAGGATCCCAGTGGATCGACATGGACGTCTCGATCTTGACGCCTATGAGACCGCCCTCACTCATCGTGTAGCGATTGCTTCGATCATGTGGGCGAACAACGAGACGGGAACCATTTTCCCGGTCGCTAAGCTTGCCCAGATGGCCAAGAGAATCGGTGCACTTTTCCACACCGACGCGGTCCAGGCGGTCGGCAAGGTTCCAATGGACCTCCAACCTACTGCAATCGACATGCTTTCGTTGTCCGGACACAAATTCCATGGACCAAAAGGCATCGGTGCACTCTATCTTAGGCGGGGCTTATCTTTCTCCTCACTGATCAAGGGAGGTCATCAGGAGCGCGACCGACGCGCAGGGACAGAAAATACGGCCGGGATTGTCGGTCTAGGCAAGGCCGCCGAACTCGCCCTGAAATCAATAGACGACGAGAGGACCCGATTAAAGTCGCTCCGAGATCGATTGGAGAACGGCATTGTCCAGCGTGTTCCAGGCGCCTTCGTAACCGGCGATAGGCTTAAGAGGTTGCCGAACACGGCGAACATCGCCTTTCAACGTGTCGAAGGAGACAGTATGCTCCTTCTTCTCAACCGCTATGGCATCGCCTGCTCTTCCGGCTCTGCTTGCTCCTCCGGTTCGCTGGAGCCGAGCCATGTCTTGAGGGCAATGGATATCCCTCATGCTATGGCGCACGGAACAATCCGCTTCTCGTTCTCGCGCGATAACTGTGACGAGGATGTCGACCGGGTGCTCGAAGTTTTACCGGGCATCGTTGAAAGGCTCCGGAGCCAATCCCGTTCCGGCCACGTGGCCGACACGAGCAGCCGGGTTCGTTCTGGGGAGTAGGAGCAGGCACGCTCATGAAACGGCAATTCCTTTTCACCGATACGACCTGCATGACGGCACCGGCATCGTATGAACGATCAGGTAAAAGCCGGGGCTCTCAGTCACATAGATCGCCGGTTCACCGCCCATGCGTGTTCATGGAGGGGGCCCAGCGCCATATCATCTTAATCAATCTCTCGACACCATCGGTGAATCGCATCCGACCACCAGCCTATGCCGACTTCAGTTGCAACGCGACTGCCTTGCGCCTAGCCGCGTCGAACCACGCATTCCGTACGTTGCAGCTTAAGCTACGGGAGAACGATCTCGCGATCACCGCTCACGACCAGGGGGAATCTTATGTGCCGTTGCTCCGCTGACAGCAGTCCCGTCGATGTCAAAGACATCCTCAATCGGCTGAAATCTCTCTCGGCTGCGGAGGAGTTCTTCGCAGCCCTAGGGGTCCCCTATGACCCGAAGGTTCTCGATGTCTCACGACTCCATATCATGAAGCGTATGGGCCAATACCTCGCGGCAGAGGACTTCTCCCATCTCCCAGACCGGGTAATCGCTGCTAGTGCCCGTGCCATACTGGAAAGGGCCTACTGTGATTTCGCGACCTCCGCGCCGCTCTCGCACCGGGTCTTCAAGGTGCTCAAGGACCACAATCCGAACAGACCTGTCACACCCGGCCGCACCGTTGTCCCGTTAGACTCTTTCCTGAAGCCGTTCGAAAAGAAATGAGCACGGTTGCGACACGACAATGTCGGGAAGCTTACAATTCAGTCATATGCTAGCAACGTCGGAATCGAAGCCATTTCAATGTGATAGAGAACGCCAAACGGTTGGCACGAATGATGCACGCAAGCATGTGTACTGACAAGCCCGCCACCCATAGAGGGAGGGAGTAAGAAACCGCCATGCACATAGTTATCTGTATCAAACAGGTACCGGACTCCGCACAAATACGAGTGCATCCGGTGACGAACACAATCATGCGTCAGGGGGTGCCAACCATCATCAACCCCTATGATCTGTTCGCCCTTGAAGAGGCGCTCCAGTTGCGCGACCGCCATGGCGGCGAGGTGACCGTGCTCACCATGGGGCCGCCCATGGCAGAGGACGCGTTGCGCAAGGCGCTCACCTACGGCGCCGACCGCGCCGTACTCTTGACCGACCGTCATTTTGCCGGCTCCGACACTCTGGCGACCTCGTTTGCTCTTTCGCGAGCCATCGCGAAGATCGGAGAGGCCTTCGGTACGCCCGATATCGTCTTTACGGGCAAACAGACCATCGACGGCGATACCGCCCAGGTTGGGCCTGGCATCGCCAAGCGCCTCGACCTCCTGCAGCTCACCTACGTTGCCAAAATCGTCTCTGTCGACATCAATGGGCGCGAGATTACGGTGGAGCGCCGCTCGGAAGGGGGCACGCAGACGCTGATGAGCAAGCTCCCTTGCCTAATTACAATGCTCGAAGGCACAAACGAAATCCGCCGCGGCTCGCTCGATGACGCGCTACGGGCCGCGCGCAGCCAGATCGTGAAGTGGAATGCGGCCGACGCTGGCATAGAGGACCTCACCAAGTGCGGCCTGCGTGGCTCGCCAACCGTCGTTAAGAGGGTCTTTGCCCCTCCTGAGCGGGCGGAAAAGGCGGAGCAGATCGACACCGCGGAAAAAACACCGCGCGATCTCGCGGAGGAGTTGATCGCTGGGATCTTTTTGCGCCAGCCGGCGCTCGAAAGCGAACTCGCCTTTGACGGCGAATGAAGGCAAGGAGCGACGATGTTGAGCACGAATCGAGAGAGCCCTCCTCCAGCCGCTGGCCGTGCCGCCATGAAGAAAGAGCTGGCCGATCAGTTTAAGGACCATCGGCACGTTTGGGTCTTCATCGAGCTGGAGCGCGATCAGGTGCATCCCGTCTCCTTCGAGCTGCTCGGCGAAGGCCGCAAGCTCGCCGACAAGCTGGGCGTCCAGCTTGCCGGCGTCGTTCTCGGACCACCGGGAGAGGCCACGTGGTTTGCCATCGCCGAGGCTTTTGCTTATGGCGCCGACCTGGCCTACATCGTCGAGGCCCCACTGCTCGCCGACTACCGAAATGAGCCTTTCACCAAAGCATTGACGGATCTGGTTACTAACTACAAACCGGAAATCCTTCTTTTAGGGGCAACGACGCTCGGGCGCGACCTTGCCGGTTCCGTGGCGACGACCTTGTTGACAGGGCTCACGGCGGATTGCACCGAACTTGATGTGGATGCGGACGGCTCGCTTGCGGCGACCCGGCCGACTTTCGGCGGCTCCTTGCTTTGCACGATCTACACGCTCAACTGCCGGCCGCAGATGGCAACGGTCCGGCCGAGGGTCATGGCCATGCCTCCGCGCGGGAATAATAAGATCGGACGCGTCATTCAACACAAAGTGTCGATGATCGAGGAAGAGATCGTCACTAAGGTCCTCGGTTTCTTGTCCGATGGCCAGTCGGCGACGGCGAATCTCGCCTATGCGGACGTCGTGGTTGCTGGAGGCCTCGGTCTCGGCGCGGTGGAGAACGTGAAGCTTATGAAGAAACTCGCGCGGACGATCGGGGCCGATTATGGCTGTTCGCGCCCCCTCGTCCAAAAGGGCTGGATGCCTGCTGATCGGCAGATCGGCCAAACTGGCAAAACTATCCGGCCGAAGCTTTACATAGCAGCCGGCATTTCCGGCGCCATCCAGCATCGCGTTGGCGTCGAGGGAGCTGATCTTATTTTAGCCATTAACACCGATCCTAACGCGCCGATTTTTGATTTCGCCCACCTCGGCGTCGTCACCGATGCGATCCGTTTACTGCCGTCATTAACGGAACTCTTCACCCATCGACTGTCGCCGCACAGTCGCGATAAGCTTGCAAACTGAGGGCGCCCCATGACTGAGGAAAACTTCGACGCCATAGTTATCGGGGCCGGCATGGCCGGAAACGCAGCTGCTTACACGATGTCGAACCGCGGCATGAAGGTGCTGCAGTTGGAGCGTGGCGAGTATCCGGGCTCCAAGAATGTGCAGGGCGCCATCATGTACGCGGACATGCTGGAGAAAATCCTGCCGGATTTCCGGGATGATGCGCCTCTGGAGCGGCACTTAGTCGAGCAGCGCTTCTGGATGATGGACGACTCGTCCCACATCGGTATGCAATACCGGTCGGACGACTTCAACGAGTCGAGACACAATCGCTACACGGTCATTCGCGCCCAATTCGACAAATGGTTTTCACGCAAGGTGCGCGAGGCCGGAGCGACGCTTCTATGCGAGACGACCGTGACGGAACTCGTTCGTGATCCAAAGGGCAAGGTGATTGGCGTTCGCACCGACCGCGCCGGCGACGTGATTCTTGCTGACGTGGTCGTTCTCGCAGAGGGCGTCAATGGGCTGCTCGGCACGCGTGCTGGATTGCGTGACACGCCAAAACCGGAAACTGTCGCGCTCGCCGTCAAGGAAATGCATTTCCTGGCCGAAGAGGTAATTGACCAGCGGTTCGGCCTCAAGGCCAATGAAGGCTGCGTCATCGAGGCAGTTGGCACGATCTCTCGCAACATGGCCGGGCTTGCCTTCCTCTACACCAACAAAGAATCGATCTCGATCGGCATTGGCTGCCTTGTCTCCGAATTCGCGGCAACAATGGAAAGTCCTTATGATCTGCTCGAAAAATTCAAAAGCCATCCGTCGGTAAAGCCGCTGATCGCAGGAGCGGAAGTCAAGGAATATGCGGCGCATCTCATTCCAGAAGGTGGTTACAAGGCAATTCCGCAGCTTTTTGGTGACGGCTGGGTCGTCGTCGGCGACGCGGCACAACTTAATAATGCGGTGCACCGCGAGGGGTCCAACCTCGCCATGACGTCGGGGCGCATCGCCGGCGAAGCAATCGTCCAGATCAAGAATCGCAAAAAGCCGATGGTCAAGGAGAACCTCTCCCTTTACAAGTCGATGCTTGAAAAGTCGTTCGTTATCAAAGACTTGCGGAAATACAAGGACATGCCTGCCCTGTTGCACACCAATTCCCGCAATTTCTTCACGACTTATCCAAGGTTGCTGTCGCAGGCCGCACAGAACTTTGTGCGAGTCGATGGCACCCCGAAGATCGACAAGGAACGGGCGACCACGGGCACCTTCATCAAGGCACGCTCCCGCTGGGGGCTGTTTGGTGACGCGGTTCGCTTGGCGCGCGCGTGGCGATAAAGGAGAGATGAGATGACGGTTGCAGTGACGAACATACGCGTAGAGGACAAGCTTTACCAAAATCGATACGTGGTCGATGCCGGACGCCCGCATATTAGGGTGCGTCCACACGATTGGCCAAGCGTAAATCTGTATGCCCTCACAAGTGTCTGTCCGGCCAAGTGCTACGAATTGAATGACCAGGGCCAAGTGGAGGTTATCGCCGACGGGTGCATGGAGTGCGGCACGTGCCGCGTACTCTGCGAGGCAAGTGGAGATATCGAGTGGAACTATCCGAGAGGCGGTTTCGGCGTTCTCTTCAAGTTCGGATAAAGGTTTGCAACTCCACGATTCAGAACCAACTTGGGTTTGCAGACGGGCGCATCGGAAACTTGCAGAGGTGCGCGTTGCAAATTGGCATTAGAAATTACTATATATACATGCAAGCAAGGGTTATAAGAAACGTTAGACAACCCAAGGCCATATAATGACCCACATGCCCGCCCGACCGGTCGATGGAGCGGAACCCCTATCTGCGCTACCTGCTGGACCTATGCGCCAAGCGGGCACGCAGCGTAGCGGAATCTACGAGATATCAAAGGTACTGACTGCCCCCGCCCGGCTAGAGATTACGCTTGCCAACGTCGTGAACGTCCTCTCTTCCTTTCTGCAGATTCGATGCGGAGCAATCGTTGTTCTGGACGCTGAAGGTCAGCCCGAGATTGCCGCAACTGGCGACATCCCCCCATCCTCTCAATCAGCCGCTCGAGGCGTTATACCTAAGGCCGTAATCGACCATATCGCGACGACCGGTATGCCCTTAATCGTAAAGGATGTCAGCAAGTCCGAATTATTTCAGGCTGAGCCGCAACCGCCTTGGAGCAGCGGCACCGTCCCAATTTCTTTTATTGGCGTTCCGGTAAAAGCCGATAACAAAATACTTGGCACAATATCGATCGATCGCGTCAGGAACGACGCCGCCCCCTTCCCCGCCGACGAGGACGTTCGCTTTCTGACCATGGTCGCCAATCTGGTCAGTCGGACGATCAGGCTACATCGTTTCCTGAACCTGGAGGGTCGGCGACCTATCGGCGAACAAGAGAGACCGGAGAAGCCGATCATCGCGCAAAGGGGCGCGCCGGTCCGACATCCACCCGTCAAAATCGACGGGATTATCGGGGATAGCCCGGCTCTCCAGCAGGTGGTTGAAACCGTCTCGGTGGTGGCGAGGACGAACTCCACCGTGCTTCTGCGGGGCGAAAGCGGCACCGGCAAGGAATTTTTTGCACAGGCAATCCATCAACTTTCCCCTCGTAGCAACAAGCCGTTCGTCAAATTGAACTGCGCCGCGCTGCCCGAAGGCGTCCTGGAATCGGAGCTGTTTGGGCATGAAAAAGGGGCTTTCACCGGGGCCATCGCGCAGCGCGCCGGACGCTTCGAACTGGCAAATGGCGGAACGCTTCTGCTTGACGAGATTGGCGAGATTTCGCCCGCCTTTCAAGCCAAACTGCTGCGCGTCCTGCAGGAAGGCGAACTGGAGAGGGTGGGCGGAACCAAGACGCTTGCGGTCGACGTCCGGCTCATATGCGCCACGAATAAGAACCTCGAGATGGCTGTTGCAAACGCCGAATTCAGGGCCGACCTGTATTACCGCATCAGCGTAGTTCCAATTGTCCTGCCGCCGCTTCGAGAGCGACCCGGCGATATTCCACGCCTTGCGAACGCTCTTCTTGACCGATTCAACAAGGAGAACCAACGCGAGCTGACGTTTTCGTCGTCGGCGATCGAGGTGATGTCGCAATGCTATTTCCCAGGTAACGTCCGGGAACTCGAAAACTGCGTGCGAAGGACTGCCACCCTTGCGCGTTCAAGCTCGATCGTTTCGTCTGATTTTGCCTGCAAGAACAGCCAGTGCCTTTCGTCGCTCCTCTGGAAAACCGACGGGTCGCCCGGCGGCATCACCGTCGATGGGCATGCCCGGAGCAATGTGATGCCGACTTCATCGCCGCGCTCGGGCGGGAGCATCGGTGCGTCGGACGAGGTATCTTCCGTCAAGGCTTGTGATCCGCACGGTTCCGGTTGTCCCGCAATGGAGTCGCGCCTCACGCAACGGGACCGGTTGATCGAGGCGATGGAAAAGGCCGGGTGGGTTCAGGCCAAAGCGGCTCGTATTCTCGGCCTTACGCCTCGTCAGGTCGGCTATGCTCTACGCCAGCATCGCATCGAGGTGAAAAAGCTTTAAGCGCCTGGGTGATGTTGGACCTTCTCGATCTCCAATGCCTGGTTTGGTGGCTTACGGACAACTCTTTTGTCGACTGTCGGAAGCTTGACAAGTCTGTGTCCGAACACGGTCGGAATAGGGCAATAAATGCAAATTCTTAAAGCAAATCCCGTCCTTGGGATGGCATGGCTTTTGCGTTTTGAAAGGCGACGTCAACTAGCAACGGAGCACTCAATGTCCGCACCGATGATTTCGCTTGAAAGTGCGACCAGCACGACATCCTTGGATCAATTGCTGGCGACCGCGAAACCGAGTGGCTGCACATCCTCGTCATGTGGCGTGTCCACAAAACCGGCCGACGTGGACCAGGCTATCTGGGCGAAGATCAAAAACCACCCCTGCTATTCAGAAGAGGCTCACCATTATTTCGCGCGCATGCATGTCGCGGTCGCACCAGCCTGCAATATCCAGTGCAACTATTGCAATCGTAAATATGACTGCGCCAACGAAAGCCGCCCTGGGGTCGTCTCGGAAAAGTTGACGCCAGACCAGGCGCTGCGCAAGGTCATTGCCGTCGCCAACGAAGTGCCGCAGCTTTCCGTGCTGGGTGTCGCCGGACCGGGCGATGCCTGTTACGACTGGAAGAAGACAAAGGAAACGTTCGAACGAGTTGCGGGGGAGATCCACGACATCAAGCTGTGCATCTCCACCAACGGGCTTGCGCTGCCGGATCACGTCGCCGAACTTGTCGACATGAATGTCGATCACGTGACAATTACGATCAACATGGTTGACCCTGAAATCGGCGCAAAGATCTATCCCTGGATCTTTTACCGCAACCGTCGTTACACCGGCATCGAAGCTGCCAGAATTCTGCACGAGCGGCAAATGGTGGGCCTGGAGATGCTGACCGCGTGCGGCATCATCACCAAAGTCAATTCGGTGATGATTCCTGGTGTCAACGACGAACACTTGGTCGAGGTAAATAAATGGGTCAAGGAGCGGGGGGCGTTCCTGCACAACGTCATGCCGCTTATTTCCGATCCGGCCCATGGCACCTACTACGGCTTGACCGGACAGCGCGGCCCGCGGGCGCTCGAATTGAAGGCGCTCCAGGATCGTCTCGAAGGCGGTGCAAAGCTAATGCGCCATTGCCGGCAGTGTAGGGCCGATGCCGTCGGCCTGCTTGGGGATGATCGGGGCCAGGAGTTCGCACTCGACCAGCTTCCCGGAGAGATCACTTATGACGCCCGTAAGCGCGAGGCCTATCGGGAAGTGATCGCCCGCGAACGCGGCGATCACGCGACCGCCAAGAGCGAGGCAATCGAGACAGTCAAAGCAGCCGGCGATGGGTCCCTCCACGTCGCGGTCGCGACAAAGGGTGGCGGTCGCATCAACGAGCACTTCGGCCATGCGAAGGAGTTCCAAGTATACGAAGCTTCGTCGAGAGGCATCACCTACGTCGGGCATCGCAAGATCGAACAGTATTGCCTCGGAGGCAGGGGCGAGGAAGCCACCCTCGACGGCATCATAACTGCGCTGGTCGGTATTGACGTCGTGCTATGCGCCAAGATCGGGGAGTGCCCTAAGACTAAACTCATGGAGGCCGGGGTTCGGGCAACGGATGCTTATTGCTATGACTACATCGAGACCGCCATCGGCACCCTCTACGCCGCCAAGTTTGGCGTCGAACCACAAGCGGCGACGGCGTGAGCGCTCTTAATCCAACATCTTCAGGAGTTTAAAAATGGCCTTCAGGATCATAGCGTCCCAATGCACCCAGTGCGGTGCCTGCGAGTTCGAATGCCCCTCCGGTGCGATCAGGTTCAAAGGTGAGATCTACGTTATCGACCCGGAAAAATGCACCGAATGCAAGGGTACCTTCGAAACGCAGCAATGCGCGGAGGTTTGCCCCGTGCCGAAGACCTGCGTCCCCGCCGCACCTGCGATTTGACCTTCAGCATGGTCGGGGCTCCTGCGGAGAAGCCTTCAATGATATCCTGCAAGGAGGAATGCCCATGGGCCTTGGACGTGAACAGGAGGTCGAAATCCACAGGCCTCCACGATTTACACCCGGCGAGCGGGTGCGGGCCAGACTTCACGTAAAGAATGACGGCACCTATGCTGGCAAAAAAATTGGCGAAAATTTGGTGCGGAAGGGCGACGAAGGCTATGTGCGCGACATCGGCACCTTTCTCCAGCAGTTTTACATCTATGCCGTCGAATGGGTCGAACGTGGCACTATCGTCGGCATGCGTGCCCGTGAACTGACGAGTCTAGACAACGCCGCTGCTTGCGGCGCTGCTGAAATCGCGGGGCCCCCAACGAAGGAATAGCGACATGAAGATAATGATTCGCAGAACGAGCGCCGGCTTGTCGGCTTACGTACCAAAGAAAGATCTCGAAGAGCCGATCGTAGATGTCGAGGCTGATGACATGTGGGGCGGCACGATCACTCTCAGGAACGGCTGGAGACTCGTCTTGCCCAAGCTATCGCGGGATACGCCTCTGCCGATCACCGTCCACGCAAGGAAGATTCCTGACGAGGACTGATGCTGCAAACGAGAGGTAAGAGAAACCAGCATGAATAAAATTTTGACCTCGGACCGTCTCCTGATCATTCGCAACGGTGACGCCGAAAAAAGACTTAGGCTGCTTCAGGAAGCGCTCGCTGCGGATCGGATCGTTCCCTATCTCGGTCCGGATCTCCTCCGGCTGCAATCCACGGAACCACCTGTACCGGACACCCCGGAAGCCGTCTCCGCGGCACTCAACGAACGCACACCTGCCCCTTCCAGGATACGCAGCAATATGTGGTCAGTCGCGCAGTTTATTGAACAGCGACGGCATCGCCGGACGCTTCAGGCCTGGATGGCAGAAATATTTGGAGCACCCGTGGCGCCGACCGCCCTCCACGACTGGCTCGCAACGCTGCCGCTCTCCCTTATCGTCGACGGTTGGTACGACGGGACAATGCGTGCGGCTTTCGCGAAGACCGGTCGAACGGATGTCGTCGAGATTCAGGGCGTCACGCGTGCAAACGGCGGCGGCGACATTTGGACAAAAACTTACGATCTGTCCGGGAGAGACGTCGAATGCGTCTCAGCGCCAAAGACGGTCCTCTATGCGCCGTACGGCAGTGTTATACCAGCTTCGAACTTTCTGGTGTCCGATTCCGATTACGTGGAAGTCCTAACCGAAATCGATATCCAGACGCCAATACCTGGAATGGTGAAAGAACGGCGTATAGATCGCGGTTTTCTTTTCATTGGCTGCCGCTTCAACGATCAGATGCTCCGGATCTACGCTCGACAGATCATCAAGCGCTCTCACGGCCCCCACTTTGCAGTACTTGATGCGGAAGGCCTTACCAAAAACGAGCGCCGTTTCCTTGCAGCAAGCGGAATCACGGTGGTCGACCTGCCGATCGGCGAAGCCGCGGCTCTGCTGGTACCATTTGGTAGCAAGGCGGATGGCGACCATGGCCGCACGGCTTCCGCTTCGAATCTCTGTAGCGGCTAGAGTGCCGCAGATTGAAAACGTTTTGTTTCTGCCAAGTTCGAATGCCATACTGCCCACGTTTGCTGGCGTGGGGATTGCGGGTGGGATCAATGGCGATGAGCGAGCGTGATCTTTAGCGGATCGAGGTTCTGTCGCAGGTGATCGACGGAAGATCGGCGACGACCGCAGATTACTGTTTGCTCAATGTCAATGCGAAGGACCGATTGTGAAGAAAGCTAAACCATTCCCGATACAGCGGCAGAGCCGCGGCCGGAATCGCCAGAAATAAACCTCGCATCGGCCACCGGGTGCTCCACTCGTGCGCCAATAACACGCGTAATCAACGGGATCGAGACGGCACACGCTTTACGGTCTTGCGCTTATTTGTGATCTTTATCCCACAATATGGACTTCGATACTTGGTGTTTCCAAGTGACAAGCAATGTGGCCAATAATTCTAACCGCCTAGCTCTGCGTCTTCATACTTCCAGAAATGATGTCCCTGGCGGCTGAAAGGAACGCGTCCATTTGGGTTCTGGTGCCGATGCTGACGCGGATAAAATTTTCCAAACCGGCATCGGGAAAGACGGCTACAAGTATGTTCTGCCTATCCAAAGACGCTTGCCACCATTTGCCATCTCGTCCGGGTGGCACCCGAGCTAGCAAAAAGTTTGTGTGGGAGGGAATGACAGAAAAGCCCAATTGAGACAAGGCAGTGGTCGTTCTGTGTCTTTCATGTTTAATATATCTGTGGTTCTCGTCGTAGTCGGCGCGGTGCGAAAGGATACTAATGCCCACCGCATGGCCGATCACGTTCATGTTAAAGACATTTTGCAGGTTGCGTAGCCTCCCAATAAGTTCAGGATGACCAAAGCCGAAACCGACGCGAATTCCCGCGGCTGCAAAGCCTTTCGAAAGTGTTCTCAATACTAGAAGGTTTGGATGACGATCGACAAGGCGCAGGGCATCATCGGGTGCAAAGTCGACATACGCTTCATCCACCACTATCAACTGGTCCGATTGCGCGACGAGGCGGTCGATTTCAGCCACCGGAACGAATGTTCCCGTTGGATTGTTTGGATTGGCCAGCAGTATGAATTTTGCATCTTTTGCTGGACCAAGAAGCAGCTGCTCGATTGGCAGAGAATAAGACTCGCCCCATTCGATTTCGAGAAATCTGGCACCCTGCAACTTGGCCAGTTTGCGGTTAAAGGAAAAACCTGGCGATATCATCGCAACGCTATCTCCCGGGTCGAGGAATGCTCTGTAGATGAGCCCAAGCAGCTCCGACGAGCCGTTCCCGGCGACCACCTGATCCTGGGAGAGGCCATACGCGCTGGCGGCTGCGTCGCGCAAGCTCAGATTGTCATCTTCGGGATAGAGATAATGCCGTTCGAGGGCCGCCAGCGCACTTTGCATCACCATCATCGGCAACGGAAACGGATTCTCATTCGTGTTCAGTTTAACGCAGTTCGCATCTCGCCCCGGTTGATTGGAGGGTAGCGCATTTAGCTGTCTCGCCATCGGCGAAAGAGCCGAAAGCACGGCTTGCAGCTTTGCATCAGCCATATCGTTTCTCCGTTTCAGTAAGCCGAGTCGTGAGCGCGTGATCGGCTGTCTCCTGTTGAAGCCACATCGGACGTTGGCGCGGCCCGCCTGCGGGCTGCTACGGTCGCCGCGTAGTTAATAGGCCAGGGACCGCCGCGGCCGCTTCAAGCCGCCAATGGTCAAGCCTCCCCACTCTCACACTCATGCGTATTCGCCTTTCGAGGAACTGTTCGATTTCAAACGCCAACGCCGCAGGGTCGTGGCCAACCGTTTCGGGATGTAATTCAGCGCCCTCAGGGATTTCGTACGGCGAGGAAACGCCGGTGAAATTGGCGATCTTGCCGGCGAGCGCCTGCCGATAAAGCCCCTCCGGATCGCGTCGCGCGCATTCCTCAAGCGGCGTGTCGACGAGGATTTCAATAAGCTCCCCTCCTCCATCAGCTCGGCGACCTCGGCAACGCGGCGGATGTTCTCGACGCGATCGGGTTGATTGAAGCCAGGCGCGATTGAGCCCGTGGCGCACGTTGTCGCCGTCGAGGATGTAGGTGTGCTTCCCGTGGGCATGCAGCAGCCGGTCGAGCGCATTGGCGATTGTCGACTTGCCGGAGCCGGAAAGTCCGGTGAACAAAAGGAGGACGGCTGGCTGCTGACTCTTCATCGCCGCGCGCGCCCTTGTCAGCGTCGGTCGCCTGCCAATGCAGGTTGTCGGCGCGCCTTGCCCAGCTTTGGCTGCCACTGAAATTGAAGACCCCGGTCGGCCCTTGGGCTTTGCGAAAGAGCTCGGGAGGATCGACGTGGTCGATGAGTTCCAGCTCGTTTTCCCAGCACAGCTTCCACCGCACCTCAGAACGCATGCAAAGACCTCCTTTGGTATTTCCTGCTGCTGTTTTTGAAGCACGCACTGTGCGATCGAAGCAGTGCCACCCCGATGCATGTCGGCGCCGTTGCTCGGGTTCGCGCTATAGCCAGTCCGGATCGTCAAATGTTTCGCCGTCACTCGCGTCTGAGATCATTCCTAATGCATCATCACGGGAGATTGGTAAAATGGATTGTATGAATGGAATTATCGATGCTTTGTATGTCGAATATACGGGTTTCTTAGACTTTGACGTGACCTCCCTGGCACTCGCGGCGTAAAGACGACCGCGCGTCCCCTCCAGCGGCCGAAAGCACGGATGCGTTGGACCAGTTGACCCAACTGCGCCCTCCCCGGTTTACCCACCTATGTCCCGGAGTGGCGATGAACGGTCGCCAGCTAGTCCTAACCGCCTGCGCAAAGCTCGCTTCGGCAACCTGCAACGGCGCGAGCGGTTGGTCGCGGTTTCTGATGGAACTTCATCAGGGACGCACGTTCTGTTTATTGAAGCTAGCGATCTACGTCCTATTCGCGATCGTCTGCAGTGGCGCTGGTAGACGCGACTTTCATGGCACGATCGCCGCTATCGCTACCAGTCTCGTCTATGCGGCTTAGTAAGCTGAAAATATCTTGCAAGATCTCTTCATCGAAAGTCCGCAACTTCACGATAGTAGCCAGCAGCAGAACCGCTTTGGTTTCAGTTTCGCCCCAAAGATAAGGTGCCGCCGGGGCGATAATCTCTTCCGGAGTGGCATCCAAAACCTCACACAGATGAATCAGTCGGCTCACGGTCAAGCGGGATACTCCATTTTCGTACCGGCCATAGACCTGCTTAGTGATGCCAAGCAAGGGCGCCAGTTTCGAGCGCGGGAGTTTTCGCTTATCGCGGGCTTCTCGAAGGCTGATGCTGATCAAGTTTTCGAGTTCGGCGCTAAGTGCAATCCGTCCGTCAAAAGGTTTTCGATAGACCGGCTTGTCTATGCCTGGATCATCGACTTGTTGCAAACCGAGTTCATTAATCCATTGCTTCAATGGTGGTCCTGACATTGCTCCGACTGAGGTAAATGCGCCGAAGCTCTTTATACGGAAAGTGATGTGCTTGGAACCACCAATGTTTCGTTTCGATCTCATTTGGCGCATTTTGGGCCACGCGGACCTCACCCGATAGCTATCGTTCACCAAAATATATCTGTGATTGTAAGTACATAGACATAGATCACACCGAAATCGCTTCACGCAAGGATTATCCACTTGCGCCAAATTGGCTATGACCCTCAGTGATTTTGGTGATAACGGAGCGCCACGACGACAGAGGCAATCCGTCGAGCAATAGTGAAGAGAGCCTGAAAACGCTTTCGAAGCGATACGGGATCAACCAGAAAACCGTGGCGAAATGGAAGAAGCGGACATCGTTGGTCGACCTTCCTACAGGCCCAAGGACCCGCACTCGACGACCCTTTCCCTCGAAGAAGGCCGCTATCGTCGCCTTCCGCCGGCACACGTTGCTGCCGCTCGATGATTGCCTCTACGCTCTTCAGCCGATCATTTCACATCTGACGCGTTCGTCGTTGCACAGGTGTTTGCAGCGCCACGGCATTTCACGTCTGCCGGAGGTCAGAGGCGACAAGGAGCCGAAGAAGAAGTTCAAAAGCTATCCGGTCGCTTACTTCCACATCGATATTGACGAGGTGCAGACGGCCGAGGGCAAGCTCTATCTCTTTGTCGCAATTGACCGAACATCCAAGTTCGCGTTCGCGGAACTCTACACCAAAGCCGGCAAGATGAATGCCGCTCAGTTCTTGCGCAATCTGATCGCGGCAGTGCCCCACACCATTCACACCGTTTTGACCGACAATGGCATTCAGTTCACCAACCGAGCTTGTGATCGAAATGCCTTCCAGCACATCTTCGATTGGGTCTGCGACGATCACAGCATCGAGCATCGCCTGACCAAGGAAGCATCCCTGGACCAACGGACAGGTCGAACGGATGAACCGAAGAATCAAGGAGGCGACCGTCAAGCGCTTCCACTACGACGATCATGCGCAGTTGAAAAGTGAGCGTACGGTGAGCTGTTTTTGCTGATCGG
>NZ_NWSW01000051.1:0-3240 GCF_002531805.1 Rhizobium sp. M1
TCAGGCATCTGAGAAAAGGGGTGGCGAGATCCCCATCCTCGTTGACAGCAGGGCCATCCGTACTTCCTGTCAATGTACCCATTTCTTAGTCCTCCTCATCGAAAGGCTTCTTTTCAATGGCGCCTGCTTCGGTTAGCACCTTGCGTAACCAGGGTGGCGGAGTAGTCCTGAGCATCGCCCGAGTTCGCGACAAAACATCTTCGATCAGTTGAGGATCGGATACTTTAATTGGGTGGATTTTGGCCGAAACAACTCGGGCTGCCGATGGCCCACCGATCGCCAGACAGAACAATAAGTGACAACCTTCCAACGCCTTCACCTTCGGGTTAATACGATCGACGTCCTCGTTCCGATGCTTTCCGCTCTGGTCGGAAACGTCTTCGAAGTCCAGGACTTCCACCAGTTTCCAGTCGTCGGGACTCACATCATAGACGACGAAACGTTTTGCCGATCCGAAATGGGCGTCGAGAGATTTCATATCTTGAGTGGCGATTGCGACGCGCAACGCGCCAGCCTTCCGTTTTGGAGCTGACGAGTGAACCCCGTCAGGGACGAGGGAAAGGCGACGAGCGGCGATCATCTAGGCAGTTCTCCTTTGCGGGAGGGATCAAGCGATCCAGGACACGGCGCGCGCTGATTGGCCTGGAAGATGTTGGAAACATCGAAGATCAGGTCGCGCGTTCCCTGATAGAGACTTGTGAGCTTATGCTGGCTGCCGAGTCGGTCGAATATCGGGAAGCCCACCCGCATGAGCGGAATCCCAAGGCGCTCCGCCGCTTGTCGTCCATGCGAATGCGTGACGAGAAGATCAGCGCCGACGGCAAGTTCTTCGAGATCGCCAAGATCACCGACCTGGAGCGATTCGGCCGGCATTTCCGCGAGTATTTTTGAGGTGCCGGTCGTGGTGACCGCTGCCGCGATTTCGGCGCCCATGCCGGTGAAGAAGGTAGCGAATTGGTAGAGCTGGTCCGGCTCCACAGCAATTGCGATCTTCTTGCCTCCGAAATGGAAATGTCCGTCGAGCAGGGCGTCCTGCAGCTGTGCTCGGCGACGGCGGATGTTTGCTGGCACCGGCGCACCAGAAATCTCAGAAAGAAACGAGACGAACCGGTCGGCTCGTTTCAATCCTGTCAGCGACTGGAACAATGCGTAAGGGACTCCCGTCCGGGTCCGCAGTAGCTCTGCGGGGCGGCGCATATGCTCGCCGATCGCGATACATTGCGCCGCCGTGCCAAGCTCTTGTATCTCGTCGACGGGAGTACCGCCATAGGTGGTCGGAACCCAACGATCGCCGGGCACCGTGCCGTCGAGAGAGCCGGAAATGTCCGGCAGGATCACCGGCTTCAGACCGAAGCTTTCGACCGTTTCGCGCAGAAGCTCGATGTCAGCGACTGTCAGATGCCATCCTGGTAGGATCGCAATCTTCTTTTGGTGGCGGCTCTGCTCGCCTGGAGTGGTGATGCGCTCGACCATAGAGATGACGGCCTTCGCCCATCCCTCTTCGATCGCTCCCTCGAAATCCGGGGTATTCGCCAGCACAACCTCCGTACCCGCGAGCTCATCGGCACGATCCCGCTTGATGTTGGCGAGATCGCCTGCGAAATCTTCGCCGCGGGTTTCCACCAGGGCTGTCGTGCAAATTCCGATCAGCTTGGGTTTTGCGCGCCTCTTGAGATTTAGGATCGCCTCTTCCAGATTGCCTGCGCCGCCAAGAATGGTCGCCACTGCGTCCAATGCCGTTGTCTGCAAGGGAATGGCTTCCTTAAAGTGCCGGACTAAAAGTACCAGCGCCAAGCTGGTGCAGCCCTGGCTGCCGTGGAACAGCGGCACGGCACGCTCGACGCCAAGAAAGGCGAGCGCGGCGCCGAGCGGCTGCGACGATTTCAGCGGATTGACCGCAGCTGATTTGGTCTGGGGAAAGACTTGAACCATCGGCTTTCCTCAACGCTTGCAGAAGCTGCCGGCGACCGCGCCGACAAAGTTTTGCAAGACGTACCCAGTCTCGTTCTCGCTCTTGGTATTCGTCAGTTCTTCTTCCACCGCATGCTGGCATTCCCACGGTGCCGGCTCCCGCACCTCCATCCAGATCGGATTGTGAATAGCAAGATCGATCTGGCGAACGAGCTCCACCATGCCGTCATAGCCGGCATAGGGGTGGTGGCGTTCCTGGTTGATATCGAGCCAAGGTGTCTTGGCCTTCAGCGCGATGAATTGCGTGCGCCCGCCAGACAACATGATGTCGGCTTTACCGTCGGCGAGCATGTTATAAAGCTCGCGCGGCGCCATTGACTCGAACAGGTGGTTTTCGTCTTTCAGGAGTTGCTTGATACGTTCCTTGTCTTCAGGCGTGGATTTCTTGACCGAGGTGCCCACGATCTCGATGCCCACCTCCATCAGCGCATGGACAACCGACCAGGACTTGACGCCGCCGGTGTTGAGCAACACGCGCTTGCCTTCAAGCCTTGGTCGATATGCTGCGAGTTTCATCCAGGCAATCGCCTCCTCCTCCGCGATCAATGCCTCGGTGCGCTCGAGGATTTCGGGATCCGCCCCCTGCATCACGAGCAGCTTGGCGATCTGTCTGAGTGCTTCCGAGGTGTCGGTAATTCCGTAAAAGGAGCCTTCGAAGAACGGGATATCCCACAGCTCCTCCATTTTGCGGGCGAGGTTGATGAGTGCTGTCGAGCACACCAACATGGACGCCTTGGCGCGATGCGCAGAAGCAATGTCAAGATATCGGGCGTCTCCTGGAATGCAGGCCCTTACTCTGATCCCCAGCCGGTCAAGAAGCGGCTTTACCAGCCAAAACTCGCCGGATAGGTTGAACTCACCAATGATATTGATGTCGTAGGCGGTCACGTCGTTCGGCTCTACGCTGCCGATCACATGATCGAGCAACGCTTCACCGGCGAGCTTATTGCCAAGGTTCTTGGAGCCGGCAAAGCCAGGTGCGTTGACCGGCACCACCGGAAGGCCGAATTTTTCCGCGGCCCGCTTGCAGACGACCTCGATGTCGTCGCCGATCAATGCTGTCACACAGGTCGAATAGACGAAAATCGCCGGTGGAGCATAGGCCTCCTTGATCTCGCGGATTGCTTTAAAAAGTTTCCGCTCGCCGTGCCCCATCACCACTTCGGTTTCAGTGAGGTCGGTCGTGAAACTGGTGCGCCAGAGCGTTGGACCTGAGGAAGCCGATCCGCGATTGTCCCAGGAATTGCCCTCACAGCCGAGAGGCCCATG
>NZ_NWSW01000052.1:0-5425 GCF_002531805.1 Rhizobium sp. M1
TTCGTTGACAGCAGGGCCATTCGTACTTCCTGTCAATGTACCCATGTCCTAGTCCTCCTCATCGAAAGGCTTCTTTTCAATGGCGCCTGCTTCGGTCAGCGCCGTGAAACTTGTGCGCCAGAGCGTTGGACCTGAAGAAGCCGATCCGCGGTTGTCCCAGGAATTGCCCTCACAGCCGAGAGGCCCATGGATCAGGTGCGCGACGTCGGTGATCGGCTGCAGCACGATCTTGGCGCCATCGAAAGCGCATCCGCCGGCTGCCGCCCCGGGGATCAGCGGCTTCGAACAGCCGTTTTTGCGCGCCTTGGAATCCTTGCTGCGGTTCTTCTCGCAGGCAGGCTCGTCGAAGACATCCTGGACTTTAGCATTGAGCAAGGGCATTGCGGTCTCCAAGTTCAGATGAAGGCGGCCGGCCTCACAAGGCCGACCGCCGCCGCTCCTAGCGGGTCAGGTCGTAAGAATAGTCCGTCACACCCGGCTCGCTCGTCTCGCGATCGAGCTTGTCGAAGATCTTGTCGAGGATCGTCGTCAGGACGCGCAGGCCGCCCTGGTAGCCCATGAGCGGGAAACGGTGGTGATGGTGCCGGTCGAATATCGGAAAGGTCAGCCGGATCAATGGGGTGCCGGTGTCGCGCTCGAGATACTTGCCATAGGAATTGCCGATCATAAGATCAACCGGCTCGGTAAAGAGCAGCGAGCGCAACGCCCACAGGTCCTTGCCCGCCCAGACCTGGGCATCCTTGCCGAAGGGCGAGGATGCGAGCAACGCCTTCATCTCGGCTTCCCAGGCCGACGTGCCGTTGGTAGCAAGGCAGTGGGTCGGCTCACCGCCGGTTTCCAAGACGAACCGGGCAACGGCGTAGACGAAGTCAGGATCGCCGTAGATCGCGTATTTCTTCCCGTGCAGCCAGGCTTGGCTATCTGCCATAGCGTCGACGAGACGGCCGCGTTCCAGGCCGATTGCCGGAGGAATTTCCTTGCCGGTAATCTCCGAGACCTTCATCAGGAATTCGTCGGTCGCCTGAACACCCAGCGGATAATGGAACGAAGCCGTAACCTGACCGACCTCCTTGCAATATTCCAGCGTTTTGCGCGTGTTATAGTGCTGCAGCGACAGGGTCGCTTCGGCATTCAACGCCGTTTTCAAGTCCTCGATCTTCGTGCCGCCGTCATACATGCGGTACGTACCGTCAGACGGCGTGTCGAACTGGTCGGAGGCATCCTGGATGAAGATGTAGGATACGCCCATCATGTCGAGCAGGCGCTTCAGTTCGCGGTTGTTGCCGACGCAGAAGCCGTCGAAGCCGGGAATGATGTTGATGGCTTGAGCAACCTCCTTCCGCTCGTTGCCTTTCCAGAAGTTCTCTAGAATGCCCTTGATCATGCCGTCATAGCCATCGACGTGGCTGCCGACGAAGGCAGGCGTGTGGGCGAAAGGAACATCGAAGTCGTGCGGGACCGACCCTTCGTTCTTTGCGTTTTCGATGAAGCCGTGGAGGTCGTCTCCAATGACTTCGGCCATGCAGGTGGTCGAGACGGCGATCATCTTCGGATCGTAGAGCTTGTATGTATTGGCGAGCCCGTCGACCATGTTCTTCAACCCGCCGAACACTGCCGCGTCCTCCGTCATCGAGGACGAGACCGCCGATGAAGGCTCCTTGAAGTGACGCGACAGATGCGAACGGTAATAAGCGACGCAGCCCTGGCTGCCATGGACGAAGGACATCGTTTGCTCAAAGCCTGCGGCTGCGAAGACGGCACCGAGCGGCTGGCAGGCTTTGGCCGGGTTCACGACCAGGGCTTCGCGGCCCAGGTTCTTTTCGCGATACTCCCAGGTCTTCGTGAAGTCGTTTTGATCGGCAACGACCTGATCCGGGTGGGGGCATTCGAAATTGGCTTTCTTCTCGGCGAGCATCTGCCTGTATTCCGGCTCGCGGAACAGGGGAGCATGGTCGAGAACTTTTTCCGCCGACTGCGGCATAGTAAGCACCTTTCTTTTCATCGCGCCGCACCGGTGGCGGCAATGGGATGTCATCTGTCACGAGTGCGGATCAAGTCCGATGGGAAGAGCCTGGCCTGCCCCTTCCCAAGACAGGCCAGGCTCTCATTCGGCCGCAACCGCCTCAGCTGGCGCGGCCTCTTTTTTCCAGGGGACGTCGTAGAGATCCCACACCGGATTATTGATGGCCAGATCCATGTCGCGGGCGAATATGGCGAAGCCGTCATAGCCGTGATACGGGCCGGAATAATCCCAGGAGTGCATCTGGCGGAAGGGGATGCCCATCTTCTGCACCGGATACTTCTCTTTAATGCCGGACCCAACAAGGTCGGGGCGGATGCCTTCGATGAACTTTTCCAGCTCGTAACCGGTCACGTCGTCATAGATCAGCGTACCCTTGTTCACATAATGGCCGGTGCGCTGATAGTCGTCGTTGTGGGCGAACTCGTAGCCGGTGCCGACGATCCGCATGCCGAGGTCCTCATAGGCCGTGATGACGTGGCGAGGACGCAGGCCGCCGACATAGAGCATCACCGTCTTGCCTTCGAGGCGCGGCCGGTACTTGTCGACGACAGCATCGACCAGGGGCCGGTACTTGGTGATGACAGCCTCGGTCTTGTCGACGATTTCCGGACCGAAGTGCTTGGCTATTTCGCGCAGGGAGGTTTCGATCTGGGACGGACCAAAGAAATTGTATTCCATCCACGGGATGCCGTATTTTTCCTCCATGTGCCGACAGATGTAGTTCATCGAGCGGTAGCAGTGGATGAGGTTCAGCTTGGCTTTTGGCGCGCGCTCGACCTCAGCGAGCGTGGCATCACCCGACCAGTTGCCGACCACGCGCAGCCCCACCTCCTCCAATAGAATGCGCGTAGCCCACGCGTCGCCACCGATATTGTAGTCGCCGACGACGTTGACATCGTAAGGGCCGGTCTCGAACTCGACTTCGTTCTTGTCGAAAACCCAGTCACGGATGGCGTCGTTGGCGATGTGGTGGCCGAGCGATTGCGAGACGCCGCGGAAGCCCTCGCAGCGCACCGGCACGATCGTCTTTTCGTGCTCCTTGGCCTTCTTGCGCGACACCGCCTCAATGTCGTCGCCAATCAGCCCGATCGGGCATTCCGACTGCACGCTGATGCCGTTGTTGAGGGGGAAAAGCGCCTCGATCTCGTCGATGACCTGTTCAAGCTTCTTGTCGCCGCCGAACACGATATCCTTTTCCTGGAAGTCTGAGGTGAACTGCAGCGTCACGAACGTGTCGATGCCCGTCAGGCCGACATAGTAGTTGCGGCGTTGCGACCAGGAATAATGACCGCAACCGACCGGCCCGTGCGAGATGTGGACCATGTCCTTGACCGGCCCCCATACCACGCCTTTGGAGCCGGCATAGGCGCAGCCGCGGATCGTCATCACGCCCGGAATGGACTTGATGTTCGAGTTGACGTCGCATTCGGAAAGGGCCTTCGGCTCATCGCCAGGCTCGTCGCCGCTCGTTGCGACGCTGAGGTGCTTCTTGCGGCGCTTCGCCGCCTTGTCTGGATATTGCGCTAACACTTCCGCAATGAGCTTTTCATGCAAAACGCTGTCATTCTCGTAATCAAGGCTCATGGGCCCCTGCCCCCTTTCAAGGTTCGGGTTAGGTCGTCGTCGCCGAAGCGGCTTTCTTGGAAGGACGCGCTGGCGCAAGGGCCAGCGCGTCCTGTCGACAGCGGCAGTTATTGAGCCGCAACCACCGCTGACTCCTTGGCCTGTAGTTCGGCCAGCATCTGCTCGTCGCTCTTCATGATGCCGAAGTCGAGCAGCATGTCTTCGAGCTCTTCCATGGTAATCGGGGTCGGAATGGTCCCTTGGCCCGAATTGGCATGGATCTTCTCGGCTAGCGCCCGATATTCCCCGGCCTGCTTGGAGTCCGGCGCGTACTGGATCACCGTCATCTTCCTGAGCTCGGCGTGCTGGACGATGTTGTCACGCGGCACAAAGTGGATGAGCTTGGAATTGAGCCTGGCAGCCAGCGCCTCGGAGAGGTCGAGCTCGCGGTCCGTCTGGCGCTCGTTACAGATCAGGCCGCCGAGCCGCACGCCGCCGGAATGGGCATATTTCAGGATGCCCTTGGCGATGTTGTTGGCGGCATAGAGCGCCATCATCTCGCCGGACATCACGATGTAGATCTCCTGGGCCTTGTTCTCACGGATCGGCATCGCAAAGCCACCGCACACCACATCGCCGAGCACGTCATAGGAGACGTAGTCGACATCGTCATATGCACCGTTCTCTTCAAGGAAATTGATCGAGGTGATGACGCCGCGCCCGGCGCAGCCGACGCCCGGTTCCGGACCGCCGGACTCCACGCACTTGATGCCTTTGTAGCCGGCCTTGAGCACGTCCTCGAGCTCAAGGTCTTCCACCGAACCTTCCTGCGCTGCCAGATGCAGAACCGTGTCCTGTGCTTTGGCGTTCAGGATCAGCCGGGTGGAGTCGGCTTTCGGGTCGCATCCGACGATCAGGATCTTCTGCCCGAGGTCGACAAGCGCTGCGAGCGTATTTTGGGAGGTGGTGGACTTGCCGATCCCCCCTTTGCCGTAAAATGCGATTTGACGCAAATCTGACATATCGCCTTCCTTCTTTCGTTCCATCCATCGCTGCGTAAAAGGCAGGCAGCTCGCGCCGCCTCGCATGGCAATCTTCAAAACCCGTGCCATGTGGGCCGATCGAGCCAAAGGAAAGATCCTTTTGTTGGGTTTCAGAAAGTTACTCCGAACCACCACAGGAAACTGCCAAACAAAACCTAATGTCGCCGATCAGACAAAGCCGACAGACGGTGTCGTGATGGCATCACTTGCACCGCTAGAGCAAATCCTGCTCAATCTGGTTCATATCCAAGGTAGTTTGCGCATTCTGCCGCAGTGAAGCGAGGCATCAGGGCCCCGACCGCATCCCATAGAGCATCGATCTTGCGCTCGGCTCGGCCTCGCAGCATGGCTTTCAGCTTCGAGAATGCGTTCTCGATTGGATTGAAGTCCGGGCTATAGGGCGGAAGGAACATGAGCTTGGCGCCGGCACGTTCGATGGCATCGCGGACACCGTCTATCTTGTGTGCAGGCAGGTTATCCATAATGACCACGTCCCGATCTCCGGGGTCAGCACCAGCACCTGCTCGACATAGGCCAGGAAGACGTTGCCGTTCATCGCGCCATCGTAGACGAATGGTGCGGTCATTCCGCTGAGGCGCAACGCACCGGTGAAAGTCGTTGTTTTCCAATGGCCGTGCGGCACGCCGGCACGGCAACGCTCACCTCGCAATGCACGTCCGCGCAGACGTGACATCTTGGTCGAGAGGCCGGTTTCGTCGATGGCGATCAGTTTCTCCGGATCGAGGTCCAATTGACCATCGAACCAGGCGCGCCGGCGCTTCAGGACGTCCGGTCG
>NZ_NWSW01000053.1:0-20428 GCF_002531805.1 Rhizobium sp. M1
AGCAGCATATAAATCAGTTGTTTTGCTGATCTTCAGCTATTTAATTCCAAACTTTCGAAGGCGGGATCGACAAACTCTTGTCTCGAAACCGCCAAACTGGACGAAGCGGCTGCGAGGTCTTGTCGGTTGGAAATCGCTTGCGTCAAAGATCAACAAATCTCGTCCGTATCCTTACATCTCAGGCGAGGGACAGAAGTAGTGTGGCAAATCGTAGAGCCAAACAGATCGGTACCGCATTGACGGCCGATCGGCTTCGCACCGCGCGTCGGAATTAAGGCCGGATGATCAGCAGAACGCATATGAAGGCACAGTAGAGATTGTCGCTTACAACAAGCTCGCTGTTATGCTGTCTCCATGAACAAATAGGAGGAATGCCGACAGCTTGGCAGCTGCAGTCTTGCAGGCCCGGATTGTTCCGCCATTGGCGAGATTGACAACGGAGCCGGTTTCGATCGTCAGCGGGCCAAATTCTGGAGGAAATGCTCGAAGGCTACAGCAAAGATCGTGAGCAAGCTATCAAGTTAAAGCGCTAGTCGCGGATGCTTTTTTCCGGCCGCACGCTCAGCTCCGACAAATTGTAGATCGCGTAATCGAATATGGCGAAGAGCTTAAGGCAATTTTAGTAGGCGCTATAGAATGGACCGATGATCATTATCCGACGACGACATCACCGCTCATATTTAGGAAAGTGGCATTTGCGCGTGCCCGCACAGTCGCAACATCGGGAGCAATAATCCCCCGTATCGGTTCAACGTCGCCGGACAAGCCCGCCAAGATTGCATCTGTGGCCTTTACGTTTTCAAGATCTCGCGCCCGACGAACTCTGCCGCTCCAGAAAGACTTCCGCTTTCCTCAGGGAGAAAGCATTCATTAAAATCGCCGCATTCCTTGCAGCTGGGAGCGCTACAAAGGGAAAAGCCTTCAGCTTCGCAAATCTTGCGGTAGAAATATTTTTTCCACCTCATGTTGCTGGTGTTGCCTGCCGCCAGCGCCGGAAAATGCGCGAACAGCAATCTCCTAAGTTCGGCTTTGTCATGCAAGCCGAGATCCCGCCAGAGGTGGTCTTCACGCATGGAACGTCGCGCAATGATCTTAGCAAAACGCGCGCCCTCAGGGTCGCCTGGCCGCACATGCGCTAGGAGCATGTCGCGCAACAGTTGCTCCTCCGCATCAGGCACGCAATCACTCGCCTCTTGCAGGGCAAAGGCGCGGATAAGCCTTGCCGGGAAACTGCGGGTTGTATCCCGCAGCTCCCTAAGCGAAAGGCCGGTTGCCTCGGTCGCGGTGGCAATCCCCATCTCAATTTCTTCAAGTGCGCGCGAAAAAAAGCGGAAGAGCACATAGTCATCAAATAACTTGAGACCCATCTGGCATGGTCGGCTGAAATAGAGTGTTTGGCAATCGTCGCAGTGGTCGACGGCTATGCCGGTTTGACGTGCGGCGTCCGCAGTTGGTACCGCTACCGTCAAGACCCCGATGTGATGCACATTTGGCATGCGCTTCGTCGCTTTCTCCAATAATCGAATTCAGTTGGCTGCTTTGGTCCCCGGAAGGCGAACATTCAAAGGTTGTGCCAACTTGAGCAAGTGACAATTGAAGCCGGCTTTTCAATCACTCGATCGCCTGTGCAGCGGGAGGCGATCCCGCCTCCCGCTGTCGTCAAACGGACAAACGCAGGCTTTCAATCTGCGGCGCCGATTGAGCAGTCTGAGTGCGGCAATCTGAGGGAAGATCGAAGATCAACTGCTGCGCAACGACGCCTTAGCCGTCGATGAGAGTTATCATATGTCTCTTCGATAGTCCTCAGAGTAGTTGGAGACCGGGCCTGTTCGCCACACTCCGAGGGCCGCCGCCATAGCGAGCAACATGGCGGCGGCAGTATCTCTCCGGGATACGCAATAAAATCTGCCGCTTCCTATCTATTGCATTTTTTTACGTTCTCCGCTGACGTCGCGATCACCTTGTTTGGTTAGACGCTTTGGTCATGCACCAAGGTCGCTAATCAGGAAAATAGATTGATTGGATGCCGTCATCCGCGTTTTGAATAGCACTAAAAACGCGGCACCAAAAACGCCTGGGGACCGAGCGCGAACTCGCGACTGCGGCACTCAGCACACTTTAAGTCAGCCAACAGTGAGCGCGGCTGTTGCCCCGGTTGCGCTAGCCAAATGTCGTGATGCTCGGATGGAACTTGCCGATTGCAAATTTTCTTTCTGCTTTCAGCGTCGTAAGGGGTGCCTTGATAGAAGCTCCACTCGTCAGCTTCTCGCGTCTGCAGCATGGGAGATGATTTCCAATTCTGCCGGGGTATTCGTACAGCGTACAGCTCTCGTCAAACTTGGAACACGCACCCGTTTGCATAGCCTGCCCAAGGTCGGGATCCCGTTCCGCAAATTTGGGACAAATGTCGAGCCATACGAGCGGCGACGCCGATGGCCGCCGCGTTCGATTGCTGAACTCGCCTTAGTCACTGCGCGGCTGCTGGCATGGTCCAACATCGTCGCGTACATGTTTGGCGCGGAATTGGTATGGGGGCGGGCCGGAATAAAACCACGCATATTCAAATATCTCAATAACGTCAACCAGATGGGCGACAGTGGAGCGACACGTCCGGAGCGTGACTTGAACTGAACCGAACCGAATTGGCGCAGGACCATTTACACAGCACGCTGAAATCTGCATATTGCCGCGCGTTGTCGCTATCCCGAGTTGATGCACGACTCGCTTTCGCTCCCGTCAAAAGCAGCTGGGCACGGGCTCTTTTCAAGAATTTAGAAGGCAAGGATATGGAAAATTTTGTGTATCTGTTGGAGCCGGAAACTGCGATCTTTCGCGCCGCTGAGCTCCCTGATCGCAACAGCATTGCATCGATCTCCGGTTTAATTGGCAGTGATCTTATTCAGATGATCCGCTTCGACGACATGCACTCGCTATTTGTTGGGGAAGAAGCTTTGCGAGTTGGGTTAACCGCCTTCACGATCTTTGACGGGTACCCGATCCCTCTTGCCGGGCAGATAGCGCTTTTGGGAGGCGACGGTAGTAAACCTTATCGTTCACCGTCAATAACGATGACGGAAGCCGCGCGACGTTTTCAATGTTGCCGGCCGGTGCTTGATCCTGTGTTTGTTCCGATGGACCGAGTGGCGAACAAGGGCCTCATCGTTGCGGGCGCACTGGAAAGCCTGCAAGTGCGTATTGATCGCCGCTCCCCGGTGCTCCTATGAGCGCAATGACGAATGATAGGATCCAGGTCGCGCCGATTCGCTCAGAGTCCGCGAGCGTGCCGACATGGGCTCGAGAAACGGAAAGCTGACGCCTCAAAGCGGCGTTCACTACGTTGCCGAAGGCCTCCCGTTCAACTGGACAAAGGTCAACACTGAAGGGCGGAAGACGTTCAGTGCATTTGCCGAGTTGGAAGCCGCGAAGGAAAAAGTCGCCATTTTGGCGTGTTCGCGCTGACCCGGCTTTTGGCAACCTATGGCACCAGCTGAATGCCGAAGTAGTTGATCGCTGTCGACGGCGCAACCCGCTTTGCTTGCAGACGCTGTTTCAACGCCTGCTCTCGGCGAAGTCATGCACGTTCATAGCGTAGACGAACGGGGCGAAATCGTCGGCGTCGACGCAGTTGAAACATTGGACGAACGAACGGGAGCAAGACCTTGCCCTTTAGAACCTTTTTTTGCATCCTGCTGCTGGTCACGTGCACCAGCGCTGTTTCGGCCTACGCCGCCTCGCTTTCCATCTTCAAAGCGTTCGCCGTAACCTTAGCGGCTTCGGTTTTCCTTCAGGCCGTTTATTTCTTGAGCCTGCTATTTATGTCCTTCCGGCCCACGCGCGAGAGCGAGTCGATACATTCAGGAACTCGGCAGGCAGACGAGCCACAAAAACGTGATCGCGATAAAACAGAGCAGTCCAACGTCCCCAAGCTTGACCCAAGGCGTAAACGGCGCACCCCTTAGCGGTGTAGGTATTGACCGAATTCATCAGGCGTAAGCTCAATTCGATGTCATGGAACTATTCAACAACCTCCAGCAACCGAGGACCGCTTTCTTCACCACGGTGCGGCGGTCCATGAGATGCTGCATTGGTCTCCCGATTGCTTCATCTTCGGCATGGATCGGGCATCGTCTGGTTTAGAAGGCCTCCGACTAAGGCGACTGCTGCCGACCGCCGCTTCTGATTAGATGACATGTTTCCGGAAGAGAACATGCCTCGAAACTTGATCGTTTCCCGTTGCCTTTTGGACCTACGCCGATCGAGAAGCTCGACCGTCTCGGTAAGCGCGGGGGTGGAAACATTGAGAACAACGTCAACGAGATGACTGCAAGCTCGGAACTTGCATTTGGCGGAAATAAGCTCCGCAAACTTTATTACCGGAGGGTCGAGGCGGGTCCAGTCAGATTTACCCAAAGCCGGCGCTTTTAACGCGGCGGCGCGGTCGACGACGTTCCCGCCCATGGGACGAAAACTGGCGGGGCAACTTCGACGTCGAAGATGGCGCGGATTGTTGCACGAAAGCTCGCCTCGGGGCATCCCATGCAGGTCGCCGACTGTCGGACGCAGATTGGCGTTAGAGCAGGCTTTTGTCAGACATGTACTCCGCGGTTGTCGGCATTGAGACTGAATGGCGGGAGCTTGACACTACGCGCTGCTACGAAATGCCTGCGGAGCCCACGAATTCACTTCGGCACGCGATTTGCTCTGGTCACGGTATGTCGCCAATCGCAGCGCGATGGTCTTCGGGCGGCGCGTCGCTGTTCGCGTCCCGTGAGGTCCGATGGTTTGCTGTGGCAATGATAGTGGCTCGGTTGTGCGCCGGGAAAATGTGAGGAGTGTTGGATGCGATCTAGAATTCTTCGTTTGCGAGCCACACACGTCGCGAGCGGTACAGCCAAAGCGGCGGACCTTGAGCCAGGCGAGAAGCCGGGGGTGTGGGACTGGTTTGGAAGTTATGTTTGCGGACGGGTCGGTGGGCGGGTGGGGTCGAACCTGCTGCGCCAATTCCTACGGTCGGCCGACCTATGGCGTTACCGACATGTTCGATTTCAACCGGCTGCAAAACCCGCACCTGCCGCTCGGCCAAGGGCCGCATCTGTGCGTGGGCGCTGCGCTGGCGCGCCTGAAATTGGGACGTGCCTTCCCCCCGCCGTTCGTGCGGCCGGAGGATCTGGCGCTGGCAATCGCCGCGGAGGACGTCGTCTACACGCTGTCTTAACTCATTTGCTGCCCGCAGTCTGCCCGTCATCTTCCGCCCCTTCCGGGCTTAAAGAGTGAAGCGTCACCATGTCCGAACAATCCTTGCCGACGCTGCCGATGTGGCGGGTCGATCACATCGAGCCCTCGCCCGAGATGTTGGCGCTACGCGCCAAAGGTCCGATCCACCGCGTGCGCCTTCCGTCCGGGCACGAATGCTGGTGGGTGACAGGCTATGACGAGGCCAAGGCGGTGCTGTCTGACGCGGCATTCCGGCCCGCGGGAATGCCTCCGGCGGATTTCACCCCAGATTCGGTCATTCTCGGTTCGCCGGGATGGCTGGTCTCGCACGAAGGGGACGAGCATGCTCGGTTACGCACGATCGTGGCGCCGGCCTTCAGCAACAGCAGGGTGAAGCTGCTTACGCAGCAGGTCGAGGCAATCACCGTGCAGTTGTTCGATACGCTGGCGGTTCAGCCCCAGCCCGCAGACTTGCGACGCCATCTCTCCTTTCCGCTTCCGGCCAAGGTAATCAGCGCGCTGATGGGCGTGCCCTTCGAGGAACACGCCTTTTTCGCAGGGCTCTCCGACGAGGTGATGACGCACCAGCATGAAAGCGGCCCGCGCAGCGCGTCCGGCCTGGCCTGGGAAGAGATCCGCGCCTACATCCACGGCAAAATACGGGGCAAGCGACAGGATCCGGGCAATAACCTGCTGACGGATCTGCTAGCCGCGGTCGACCAGGGCAAAGCGACCGAGGAAGAGGCGATCGGCCTCGCGGCGGGCGTGCTGGTGGCGGGGCACGAGAGCACCGTCGCGCAGATCGAATTCGGCCTGCTGGCCATGTTTCGCCATCCGCAGCAGCGCGAACGCCTGGTCCGTGATCCTTCCCTGGTGGACAAGGCGGTGGAAGAAATACTGCGCATGTATTCGCCTGGCGCGGGGTGGGACGGCATCATGCGCTATCCCCGGACCGACGTTACCATCGCGGGCGTGCATATACCCGCGGAGAGCAAAGTACTGGTCGGCCTGCCGGCGACCTCGTTTGATCCGCGCCATTTCAAAGACCCGGAAGTCTTCGACATCGGACGCGACGCAAATCCCCACCTGGCGTTCTCCTACGGGCAGCACAATTGCATCGGGGCGGCGCTGGCGAGGCTGGAACTGAAGGCCATATTCGGTTCGATCTTCCAGCGCTTTCCCGCGTTGCGCCTGGCCGTGGCGCCCGAAGAACTGAAGTTGCGCAAGGAGATCATCACCGGCGGGTTCGAGGAGATGCCGGTGCTCTGGTGCGGACGCCCCCCGGCATCGCAATCTTCTCATTTGGCGGCGCCTGGCGCGCACCGGTCAGATCAGCCACTCGACAGGTAATCAAGATGGACGTGCAAGACACCACGGCAGCATGCCACGACGCCTTCGCCGAGCTGGCGTCGCCAGCATGCATCCAAGACCCGTACCCGTTCATGCGGTGGTTGCGAGAGCACGATCCGGTGCACCGCGCGGCGTCGGGCCTCTTTCTGTTGAGCCGCCACGCCGACATCTACTGGGCGTTCAAGGCTACGGGCGATGCGTTTCGGGGGCCGGCGCCATCCGAACTGGCGCGCTATTTCCCGCGTGCGGCGAGCAGCCTGTCGCTCAATCTGCTGGCGTCTACGCTAGCCATGAAGGAACCACCGACGCATACGCGTCTGCGCCGGCTGATTTCGCGCGATTTCACCGTGGGCCAGATCGACAACCTGCGGCCGAGCATCGCGCGCATCGTCGCAGCTCGCCTGGATGGCATGGCGCCCGCACTGGAGCGAGGAGAGGCGGTGGACCTGCATCGGGAATTCGCACTGGCCTTGCCCATGCTTGTCTTCGCTGAATTGTTCGGCATGCCCCAAGACGACGTTTTCGAGCTCTCAGCGATCGTCAGCGCCATTCTAGAAGGCCTGAGCCCGCACGCCAGCGATCCACAGCTCGCCGCGGCGGACGTGGCCAGCGCCAGGGTGAAGGCCTATTTCGGCGACCTCATACTGCGCAAGCGCGCCGATCCTCGCCGCGACATCGTGTCGACACTGGTCGGCGCACACACCGACGACGCCGATACGCTCTCGGACGCGGAGTTGATCAGCATGCTGTGGGGCATGTTGCTGGGCGGCTTCGCCACCACTGCTGCGACTATCGACCATGCGGTGCTGGCGATGCTGGCCTACCCCGAGGAGCGGCACTGGCTGCAGGGAGACGCCGCAGGGGTGGAGGCATTTGTAGAAGAAGTACTGCGCTGCGAGGCGCCGGCCATGTTCAGCTCCATTCCGCGTATCGCCCAGCGCGACATCGAACTGCATGGCGTGGTGATCCCGAAGGACGCGGACGTGCGCGTGCTGATCGCGGCGGGCAATCGCGACCCGGACGCTTTCGCTGATCCCGACCGCTTCGATCCGGTGCGGTTCTACAGCACCAGGCCTGGCATGTCGAGCGACGGAAAGATTATGCTGAGCTTCGGCCACGGCATCCACTTCTGCCTAGGTGCTCAACTCGCCAGGGTGCAACTGGCCGAGAGCCTGCCGCAGATCCAGGCTCGCTTCCCCACGTTGGCCTTGGCCGAGCAGCCGACCCGGGAGCCCTCAGCGTTCCTTAGGACGTTCCGCGCGCTGCCGGTGCGGCTACACGCGCAGGCGGCGGCTGAGGTTCGCGTCGTGGTCGACCAGGACCTGTGCGGAACCACTGGTCAGTGCGTGTTGACGCTGCCGGGCACCTTTCGTCAGCGCGAGCCGGACGGCGTGGCGGAAGTGTGCATGGCGACGGTCCCGCAGGCGCTGCACGCCGCCGTGCGCCTAGCAGCCAGCCAGTGCCCGGTCGCGGCCATTCGGGTGATCGAAAGCGAAGCCGGCGATGACCATTGCACCAACCCCGGCCCTACGCCCTCTCCGGCAGACGCTGAGCGACATGCAGCGAAAGACCTACGCAATCCAGGAGAACATGATGGAACGATTTAAAGGCAAGGTGGCCGTGGTGACCGGCGCCGGCGCCGGGATCGGCAAGGCATGCGCCCTCGCCATCGCGCGCGAGGGCGGCAGAGTGGTGGTGGCCGACATTGATGGCCCCGCTGCCATCGCCTGCACCGCACAGATCGCAGCCGAAGCGGGCCAAGCGCTGGCCGTGGCCATGGACATCGCAGATGCGCAGGCGGTGGCAGAGCTGTTCAAAACGGCGAAGCGGCGCTTCGGTGGGGTCGACGTGCTTGTGAACAATGCGAGCGCCATGCATTTGACTCCGCACGACCGCGCGATCCTCGACCTGGACGTGGCGGTCTGGGACCAGACCATGGCGACCAATTTGCGCGGCACGCTCCTTTGCTGCCGGCAGGCCATCCCACAAATGATCGGCCGTGGTGGTGGCGCGATCGTGAACATGTCATCGTGCCAAGGGCTCAGCGGCGACACCGCACTGACGTCATACGCCGCGTCGAAGGCCGCAATGAACATGCTGTCGGCCTCGCTTGCCACCCAATACGGACACGCGAAGATCCGCTGCAACGCGGTTGCGCCAGGTCTTGTCATGACCGAACGTCTCTTCGCCAAGCTGGACGAGTGCATGCAACGGCATCTACACCGGCACCAGCTCCTGCCGCACGTCGGCCGCCCCGAGGACGTAGCCGCGCTGGTCGCGTTCCTGCTCTCGGAGGAGGCTGCGTTCATCACCGGCCAGGTGGTGTGCATCGACGGCGGCATGTTGGCGCATGTTCCAACCTACGCCGACGGTGGCAACAGCGCGGCTCGGCCGGCCGGTGACGCCGCCGAAGCAACCGCAGCGTCGCATTGGTGATGGACATGCTGCTCAACCCGCTGAACCGCTGGCGCCGGCTACGGGACGACATCCCGGTCATGCCTGGCGCTTTCCCCCTGGTCGGGCATCTTCCCGCCATCGTCTGCGATCTGCCGCGCCTGCTGCGGCGCGCGGAAAGGACCCTAGGCAGCCACTTCTGGCTGGACTTCGGCCCGGCCGGACACCTGATGACATGCCTGGATCCAGATGCGCTCGCATTGCTCCGGCACAAGGAAGTGTCCTCGGCCCTGATCGAAGAGATGGCGCCCGACATCCTTGGCGGAACGTTGGTCACTTTGGACGGTAGCGCGCACCGGCAGGCGCGCGATGGGATAAAAGCGGCGTTTCTGCCGAGGGGTCTGACCGAGGCCGGCATCGGCGAGCTGTTCGAACCAATTATTAGGGCTCAGGTCAAGGCGTGGCGCGACCGCGGTGAAGTCGCTATCCTGCCAGACACCCGCAACCTGATGCTCAAACTCACCTTCAGTCTCATGGGCATCCCCGCCCAAGACCTGTCGGAGTGGCATCGCAAGTACCGGCAACTGCTACAATTGATGGTCGCGCCCCCGATCGACCTGCCGGGGATGCCCTTGCGACGCGGCCGCGCCGCCCGCGATTGGATCGACGCGCAGTCGCGCCAGTTCATCCGGGACGCGCGCGCGCGCGCCGCGCGCACCGGGTTGATCAACGACATGGTGAGCGCCTTCGATTGCAGCGATGGCGCGCTCTCCGATGACGTCCTGGTCGCCAATATCCGCTTGCTGCTGCTTGCCGGCCACGAGACCTCCGCCTCGACGATAGCCTGGATGGTGATCGAGCTGGCGCAGCATCCAGAGCTGTGGGACGCCCTGGTCGAAGAGGCGCAACGCGTGGGCGCGGTGCCGACCGGGCACGAGGACCTGGCGCAATGTCCGGTCGCAGAGGCGCTGTTTCGGGAGACGCTACGAATGCATCCGGCTTCCTCGCTCGTACCGCGTCGCGCGATGCAGGAATTACAACTCGGCCAGCGGCGCATTCCTGCGGGCACTCATTTGTGCATCCCACTACTGCATTTCTCGACCTCGCCGCTGCTGCACGAAGCGCCCGATCAGTTCCGTCTGGGGCGGTGGCTGCAACGCACGGAGCCGATCCGGCCGGTGGACATGCTGCAGTTCGGTGCCGGCCCACACGTCTGCATGGGCTATCACCTTGTATGGCTGGAGCTGGTGCAGTTCAGCATCGCCTTGGCATTGACCATGCAGGAGGCCGGGGTGCGGCCGCGATTGATGAGCGGCGTCGAAAAAGGCCGGCGCTATTACCCGACCGCACATCCGTCCATGACAGTCCGCATCGGATTCTCATGAGCTGGGATCCTCTGCCCCGTGTCAAGAGGCAGCGGCGACGACGATGGGCGGCATTGCTGCACTCGGCGCGCGCGCGCGGTGCGACGCCGGCAGCACCGCGGCGGCTCGCCGCTCGCCGCGGCATTCTCTGTCAGGTAGAAGGAGATGAACAACATGCAGAAGGGTTCCACGCTAAACGACGACCGAACTGGCGTTTCCCCGTTCGGCGGATCGGGCGCGCAGGCGTGCGGCGGATTGCCGGTGCGCGCGTCCATAGGCATGGGCGCGCTATGCGCCGTCGCGGAGGATGCCGCGCGTTACGCTGTACCGCGCACTGGATCGCTATCGCGCCTGTTTCGGCGTATTGTAGGTGGTCGAGGATGACACGCCAGCGGATGACGCGACGCTGGGCAAGCCCCCGGCAAGCATGCGGCGGAGAAGAAAGCAACCGGCGTGCCGATCACGAAGCTGCATGCAGCGCCCCAGTCAGTGCCGGGCCTATGGCCAGAGGCCGAGGAAGCCATCATCTCGCTGCGCCCGCGTGCGGAGCGGTTGGCGCAGGCCGTGCAGCGGGCCAAAAGGGTATCTGTTCAAGCACGCGCCGTGCGCATTGGCGCCGGTCCGCACGGAGGCGCCGCCGTACCGCTGCGATCGGCCTGCGGCACCGCTAGATGCTACATTGTGTTCGATTCCACGGCGCAGATCGGAGCGGTTGCCCACCGCGGTCCGCCGCGCTGCCCGGCGGACCGCCGCCAGCATAAGTGCGCTTCGCCGCGCTTCTCGTCAACTGCCTGCAGAGGGAACATCCCGCATGAGTGCGCTGTCCGAACAGATCCTTTCTGAATTGCGCCACCTGCTGAACGAGACGCGCGATGGCGGCAGCGTGAGTCCGTCCGTTTACGACACGGCGCGCGTTTTGCAGTTCAGCGGCAACGTCACCGGTCGGCAGAACGGACACGCGTGGCTCATGGCGCAGCAACAGGCCGATGGCGGGTGGGGAAGTGCTGACTTCCCACTGTTCCGCCATGTACCCACGTGGGCGGCGTTGCTTGCATTGCGGCGTGCCGATCCTCTTCCCGGCGCTGCGGACGCAGTTCAGGCTGCAACGCGGTTCCTCGAGCGCCAGCCGGATCCCTACGCGGATGCGGTGCCGGAAGACGCGCCGGTAGGCGCGGAGCTGATCCTGCCGCAGATCTCCGGCGAGGCCACATCCTTGGTGGGCGACGTGGTGTTTCCGCGCTACCCGGCGCTGTTGCCGTTGCGGCAAGCGTGCCTGGTTAAGTTGGGGACGGTGGGACCGCTGCCGAGCGGCCATCCGTTGTTGCACTCCTGGGAAGCCTGGGGGACGTCGCCGACCACGGCATGCCTGGACGACGACGGCAGCATCGGCATCAGCCCGGCGGCAACCGCCGCGTGGCGTGCGCACGCCCTCACACAGGCGAGCGCGCCACAGGTCGAGCGTGCCGACAGGTATCTTCAGGCCGCATCGCGCGCGGCGCGCAGCGGCATCGAAGGTGTCGTTCCCAGCGTCTGGCCGATCAACGTGTTCGAGCCATGCTGGTCGCTGTACACTCTGCATCTGGCCGGGTTGTTTTCGCATCCCGCGCTCGCCGAGGCGGTGCGCGTGATCGTCGCGCAGCTCGATGCCTGTCTGGGCGTGCGCGGTCTGGGTCCGGCCTTGCACTTCGCGGCCGATGCGGACGACACTGCTGTTGCGTTGTGCATCCTGCGCCTAGCAGGACGCAACCCGACTGCCGACGCGTTGCGCCACTTCGAAATCGGCGGGCTGTTCGTTACCTTCCCCGGCGAGCGCAATGCCTCGGTGTCGACCAACATCCACGCCCTGCATGCGTTCAGACTGTTGGGAAAGCCCACCGCCGGTACCAGCGCTTACCTTGAGGCCAATCGCAACGCGGACGGTCTATGGGACAATGACAAATGGCATGTTTCGTGGCTGTATCCCACCGCGCATGCAATCGCTGCGCTCGCGCAAGGCGCGCCCCAGTGGCGCGACGAGCGCGCGCTGGCGGCGCTGTTGCAGGCGCAGCGCGACGACGGCGGCTGGGGCGCGGGTCGCGCGTCAACATTTGAGGAAACCGCCTATGCGCTGTTCGCGTTGCACGTGATGGATGGGCGTGAAGAGCCGACAGGGCGCGCCCGCATCGCGCTGGCGGTCGCGCACGCGCTGGAGTGGATGCTCGCTCGCCATGAGGCGCATGAATTGCCGCAGACGCCGCTGTGGATCGGCAAGGAATTGTATTGCCCGACCCGGGTCGTGCGCGTGATCGAACTCGCCGGCTTGTGGCTGGCTCTTCGTTGGGGGCGGCGCATCCCGACCGAGGTAGCAGGAGGAATAGCGCAATGATCCCGACCGAAAGCGCGCTGCAGCAAGTACTGGAGTGGGGGCGTTCCCTGACCGGATTCGCCGACGAGCATGCCGTAGAAGCAGTTAGGGGCGGACAGTACATCCTGCAGTGTATCCAACCGAGCTTGCACGATATCAGCGCCCGCACCGGCCGAGATCCGCAGGACGAAAAGCTGATCGTGGCGTTTTATCGCGAGTTGGCGCTACTGTTTTGGCTCGACGATTGCAACGACCTTGGCCTGATCGCGCCGGAGCAGCTGGCCGCGGTGGAGCAGGCGCTGGGGCAGGGCGTGCCATGCGCGATCCCCGGTTTCGAGGGCTGCGCTGTGCTGCGCGCTTCCCTGGCCGCGCTCGCCTACGATAGGCGCGACTATACTGAGCTTCTTAACGATACCCGGTGCTACTGCGCGGCGCTGCGCGCCGGACACGCGCAGGCGGCGGGGGCTGAACGCTGGTCGTACGCCGAATACTTGCACAATTCCATCGATTCGATCGCCTACGCGAACGTGTTCTGTTGCCTGTCGTTGCTATGGGGGCTGGACATGGCGACCCTGCGCGCGCGTCCGGCGTTTCGCCAGGTGCTGCGGCTCATCTCCACGATAGGGCGCCTGCAGAACGATCTGCATGGATGCGCCAAGGATAGGGCGGCGGGAGAGGCCGACAACGCTGCCATCCTGCTCCTGCAGCGTTATCCGGCTATGCCTGTGGAGGATTTCCTCAACGACGAGCTGGTCGGCCATGCGCGCATGCTGCACCGAGTGATGGTGAAAGAACGCTTTCCTGCACCATGGGGACCGTTAATCGAGGCCATGGCGGTCATTCGCGCGAAGTACTACCAGACCTCGATCAGCCGCTACGGCAACGATGCGGCGGGGGGAGGCCAGCGTGCGCCGGCGTGAACGCGCGGGAGGCGGCGGCGTGCGCGCGGCGCCCTCGGTCCGATCCGACGCAACGCCAACGCCCAATACGGCGGATCGAGCGAGCGGGTGCGACGACGCCCTGACCCGGCGCAAGGACGACCATCTGGACCTCGTGCTGGATCGGCAAACGGCGCCAGCCACGGTCGCTGCCGGCTGGGAGCAAATCCGGTTCGAACACTGCGCACTGCCCGAGCTGGACCTGACGCAGATCGAACTGCGCACATCGCTGTTAGGCAAGCCCATGCGTGCGCCGCTGGTGATCAGTTCCATGACCGGCGGAATGCCACGCGCAGAGGCCATCAATCGGCACCTGAGCGAGGCGGCGCAAGCCTTGGGGATCGCCATGTGCGTCGGTTCGCAGCGCGTGAGCCTGCAATCGCGCAATTCCCAGGGGCTGACGCGCGCCCTACGCCGCCTGGCGCCTGACATTCCCTTGCTGGCCAATATCGGCGCTGCGCAACTGCGCGAGGCCGACGGCCTTGATCTGGCGCGCCGGGCTGTCGATGCGCTGGAGGCTGATGGGCTGATCGTCCATCTCAATCCGCTGCAAGAAGTGCTACAGCCGGATGGCGACCGCGACTGGCACGGCGTACTGGCGCAGGTGGCTCGCGCCGCGCGTAGCGTGGGCGTGCCGATCGTGGCCAAAGAAGTCGGGTGGGGCCTGTCCGCCTCGGTGGCCTGCGCGCTCGTCGAGGCGGGTGTTGAGGTGATTGATGTCGCCGGAGCCGGCGGCACCAGTTGGGCCGCGGTGGAGGGCGAGCGCGCCCGCGATGCCGCCGGCCGTGCAGTGGCGATGGCGTTTGCCGATTGGGGGATCCCGACACCGGCCAGCTTGCAGGCGGTCCGTCGGGCACTGCCAACGGTGAAGCTTATCGCGTCCGGCGGGATCCGCGACGGCGTCGACGTGGCCAAAGCCATTCGCCTCGGTGCGGACATTGCCGGACAGGCAGCCGGCGTGCTGCCGGCGGCTACGGTATCGACCGAAGCGGTCGTTGCGCATTTCGAGGTCGTCATCCGCCAGTTGGCCGTCGCCTGCTTTTGCACCGGCTCACCTGATCTGGCGACGTTGCGCCAGGCGCGCTTGTTGCCCTCCGCGCACTTGTTGCCCTCCGCGCATCCGCCAGTCGGATGATGCCGGCGTCGCCCGCTCTGTCGGCCGGCCCAGCGGTTCGATGCAGGGAACGAAGTGTTCATGAAGCAGTTGTTGACGATGAAGCGGTAGTGATGCCGCCGGCTAGGTTATGCGTACCGTAACTCGGGCTTACAAAGGCGCGCAATCCAGCGCCGTTTGTTGAATCAGACCGGCTTTTCCCGGTCCAGCCACGCCTTTGCAAAGTGCATGATTAAGCCAGTCAACGAAGGACCGTTTTTGAGGGCTGGCAGGAATGGTGTCACCTATCTGTTCGAGATACGCATAAAATCTGGCGGCTGCGCTGTCCAATCCTTGGCCGCGAACGATACTGGGTCGATTCAGCTGCGTGTCCACGGCAGGCAATTTGCCAAGCACTTCTGCGCGGCCGACTGTATCTGCGATGTCGTCGGCGATCTGATACGCGTGCCCGAGCAATTCCCCCACCTTAGACCATGGGGCCGGATCTGCACCACTTGCCAGGGCACCGCAAGTAGCCGCCGCGACAAAGAGGGAGCCGGTCTTGTAATGGTGATAGCGGTCGATTGGGACGTGCGTCATTGCCTCCATCGACTGTCCGGCGATCAGTCCGTGACTGGGGCCGACCGCCTCCGCAACCACCTCGATCATGCGCGCGCCCAACTCAGGTGTTAGCGCAGCCTGCAAGCTGAGGTATTTGAAAGCCATCACAATCAAGGCATCGCCGGTCAAAACGGCGATAGGCTCTCCGAAAAGCCGGTGCACCGTTGGTCTGCCGCGGCGTAGCGCCGCGTTATCGAAGCAAGGCAAGTCGTCATGCACCAACGAGGCACAGTGCAGCAATTCAATTGCTGCCGCGGCTCTTGTCGCCAGCTCAGGATCTTTTTCGCCGCACACATAGGAGACTTTCAAGCAGAGCTTGGGGCGCATCCGGGAGCCCCCTGGAAACACTGCCGCGTCCAGCGCTCCACGCAGGTGAGCCGGCGCAGCCGGACTTAGAGCAGTATCCATGGCAGCTCGCAGCGCTTGCTCGATGAGCTTGTCGCTATCGCCAACCACGTCGGCTTGGTGATTCGAAATCATATCGCATCTCCACTTTTGAGACGAAAACGAAAACGGGCCTAGTCCAACCGGTGCCAAACAAAAGGCCGATTTCGCTGTGTCTCTTCAGGTTCTAGGGCACCGTTAAGTTTAGCGGATTGCGGCGGCTAACATGCGGCACCGGCGTGACCAATGAAACGGTGTGCCAGTGGGAGCCTTAACTCGGCAAGGCGATCTCCCACTGGAATCCCTTGAAGCAGTCTCATTCGCGGCGACATGACATCTGAACGTCGGTTACTTCGATCGCGCGCGAAGAACATTGGCTCCGGCGGCGCTGTCGGCCAGAATGGCATCGCTCTCAACGTCTTGATCCAAAGCTGAAGAGGCTCCCGCGCTGAGCAGTGGCTGGTGACAAAGCTCTTTGGATCGGCTGCACGCCGCCGCGCGTGATGATCGCTGACGAGCTCCGTTCGTACGGTACGACATGGGCGAAGATGGGCCTTACATCTAAAGGTGTTGGTCATCGTCGATAGTAGCCACTGGAGCTTGGACCGGAACCATTGCCGGCAGAGATCTGGGCTCCTACAAGCAATTGGTGTGCCACCAGATCATTGTTAGTGAATGTTTCAATGGCGACAGAAGGCGCCTTCCGGTGCTCACCGTGTGTCGGGAGTCGCGGATTGTGCCACTCCGCCTAGTATTTGAACAGCGTCAACCTTGCGAGCGATCCGTCCGAAGGCCAACCCAGCATTGGAGTGATTTGGGTTGAGGTCACAATGCACGTCGGCGCTTGCATCATGCCAGCCTGTCAATGTGCGCGATCGCACACGACTGTCAGCTTTGCGTCAATTACGATCGAACCGATGCTTTTGACGTTTCACGAGGTTACGCTGCCGATAGACCCAGCGTGAGAAGACGACTGAGCCCTTCCAGTTGTTCTTCGGCGCGATGTTGCCGAAGCCTTACACTCGACCGGCTTGGCGAGGATTTCAGCGCTGCCGTAGCCCTTGTCGGCCGGCAGGAAACCGCTTCGAGAAGTCGGTCCCCTACCGCCTTTTGCTAGCGGACTAAAAGGGCGGAGCAGGTGGATCTATACAGCGCTTTCTTTCAAAGCCCTGGTTGCGCCTTGTGTTCGTCAGCGATCAGGAGCGCCTTCGGCTCGACATGCTTGGCGACGGCCGCCCATGCATCCTTGCCGTTCTCGTCCAGGATCACCCGCGTCACCGTTCTGTTCGTTGCATGGCGGTTGGCCTCCCTCAGCGCCAGAACTCACATGCGCTTGCCGTTCTGATTTTCCTTCTTGCGCCCGTCCTTGCGCTCTTCCTTCTTGTCACCTTGCGGAGGACGCCGCCCACATACTTGCCGTCGATCTGCACCGTACCGTGCAGCTTGATCGCATCACGGCGAAGGTCGGCTGCCTCCCGGAGCTTCTGCAGCAGGAAGTAGGCGGTCTTGTACTGGACGTTGACCTTGCGGCTCAGATGGAGCGCCGCCATGCCCTTGGCGGCCGTGATCTCCTCCCAGATTGCCTCCTCTCAGATTGCCATGATGATCTTCTTGAATGAAAGCTTGCGGTTGGCGAAAACCGACAATTCGGCGCGGCATTCCGGCTCCGAGCATCAGAACGACGACGCCGTACGGCTCCAGGCAGCCGCAGCGAGGGCAATATGGCTTCCCGACGTTCTTGGGCCAACGGAAGTCGACGAACAGGCCGTAGGTGTCGTCCTCGGCTGCCCGAAGCCTCTCTCGCGTCAGGCCAGGCGCACTGGTCGTACTTCGAAACCTCCGGTCTCCTGCGGAGAAGGCGTCGTAGGAATTCGGTCTCAGGATGGGAATTCGCTCCTGCAGCATGTTCAGGCTTCCGGTCGATACGCGAGACATAAGCAGACAACTCCGTCGTAAGGACGGAAGCGAAAGGTCAGTGCTCTATTCGTATCGATTTGAACATGAAAGAACCCTTACCAGGAGAACGAAACCACGTTCAGGGGTTAGCACTTTCGTAAGGTTGTCAAACCCGTGCCCTTATATCGGGAGAAAATTCAATGTCTCAGAGCCAGACTACCCAGCGCAATTTATAATCCAGTTCAGTGAAGGGGTCCAGATCGTGAGAGCTGTCTTCGGGTGACCGCGCCTCATGACGACTATTAACGACTCGTTCCCAACAATCGAACATCCGCAAGGTAGATTCACGTTCGAGCATCTTGTGCCTACCTCTGTATGCCTTACTGGGCAGGTAACCTTGCCGTTCAGGCCCTGTCCTGACCTCTGGCCTTAATGATCTTGTTGTTCATTATCTTTTGCCGAGCAGATCAGACGAACACAACGTAGAACTGGTGGTAAAAAGCGCTGATCAGAAAGAATTAATTTCAGCCGCATCAAGCGAAGGTGTAGCGTCTGCCAACTCGTAAAAAAGGCTCATTTCCAGCAAATAAGGGTGCCCTAGAAACAAAAAAAGCCCCCTAGAGGAGCCTTCCCATGGCGTTTCCGCCGAACGCGTGTGCCTTACCGTGGTATACTGATCTCTAAGGTTGCACCTGCAACAGCGACCTTTCGGAAGCCTCGTTGTCTGCTGCTTACAATGATATAACCCTCCCGGTCGACTATTTCAAGCCCTTTGTGTGGATGCGATAAGGTGGCGGCTTCATTTAGCAAAGTTCACGTTTGTGGCACTTGCTCCATGATGCCGGAATTTTCAGAGAGCATCGAACCTACACGCTAGCGGGAGCGGTAACCGATATGGGTTCTTGGCTGAGTGATTTCCAGCACGGCGGAGCTTTCCCAGCTAGCCAAATGGGATATCGTGGGACGGGGAAATGGATCGGTTTTCGAGGATTATGTCTTATCGTCCTCAACGAAGACCGCTTAGAAGATGTTGAGCATTGAATGTGAATTTTCGCTCAAATTCGACGCAACCTAGATGATTCAGTGGCGGGTGCGGCCATAGCCGACTCATCTTTCATGGAACTGGGCCACCGGTCTAGCGAGACTGCTTTGAATGCATTCATGAAGCAATTTGGCTAAACTCTCAAATATTTGCTATAACGCAAAAAATGCCCAAAATGGGTATTTAAAACGGTTGTAGTGTGGCGATGACAAGTGGTTCAAATCGGTTCAGGTTGGCTCAAGCCTACAACGAGTGGCAGGAAAACAGGGACGTGCGGTGACGGAAGATCTAGCAAGCTACAGAAGTTCGAGAGGCCTCGTCAGCACCGCCGATCCGGAGGTTGACAAGGCGATCTATCGAAAGCCAGGTTTCGGCGGCGAAATTACATCGTTGGGTCACATGGAGGAATTGATCAGCGCGTTCCTGAAAAAGACACGCGAAGCGCAGGGCCTGTCTCGCGCAGACGTTGCTCCAATGCTTGGTCTGTCCATCCCTGTATACGGACGCTACGAACGGGCATTTTCCAAAATGACTGTTACTCGGATGATCCATCTGTGTGAGATTCTTGGCTTCATGCCTATCGATATGATCTTTGAAGCTGCGCCACATCTTTGGGGCCGCACATCGGAGGAGGCCGAGGATTGTCTCACACTGGCGAGGATTCTTAGGAGACTTCCGAACGGCACGACGCGCGATCTTATTCGGCTCCTGCAGCGAATGATCCCCGATGACGACGAGAGCGACAGAGGTATCAGTGATGTCGCGGAGCCCGTGAAGTGAGCTGGGTTTGTCTATGACGCCCCCGACCAGTAGTTAGCAGTATTGGTGATAGCTGTCGCAGCCGACGCGCTGTCGTCGGTGTGCAGACACCCGCAATCTCACAACTTAGTTTTTCACTCGAATTTCCGTCTGATCAACAATACGCGCCGATTGCGCAATTTTTCGATCTTTGGTTGGCGTTGATCTCGCTCGATGCTCGAGCGATTCGTCGGAAGCGACGCCAAGTCTATTTGCATGCGCTTTGCTTCGACAGTAGGGTCTGTGTTAAACTCCCTCGTTGGGTTTTCCCGCTCAATGCCATGTGGGTATTCGAGCCGCCGGCGCGCATGCTTTGATTTCGATTGCTGAATCTAAGCCCGTCCTCTCCGCGCCTCCGTTCCATCGCGCCGATCCTTTTTGCCATTCGGCTCGGAAATAGCCTTTTGACATCACGATCAGGTTCCGCGAAAATGGGGTCGAGTCGCTGAGACTGGAAACGCTGTTCATGGCTGTCGCCGTTCAGAGGTAAGGGCATCGCCTAGATGTTTAGTCCCGGCATTTGATGGATGGGGTCGATGATGAATCGATCCGGCTCCAAAGTCCATTGTCTGCAGATGAACTCGTAAGGCGTAAGGCCCTTTAGGAGTCGTGGACTCTTGGGATTCCCAAAGGTGAGCAAATCAGATTCAAGACTGTCTTTTGGAGGCAGTCATGGGTGTTTTAGATCGTCTCATTCTTCGAGATGACCAGTGGGAGCCGATGTCTCGTCATATCATTGGCGACGATCGCACGCGCGGTTCGTCTGGACGTGACAATCGCATGTTTGTGGAAGCGGTCTTGTGGATCGTGCGGACGGGTTCACCCTGGCGCGATCTGCCGGAGGTATTCGGTGATTGCAACAGCGTGTTTCGCCGCTTCAGCCGCTAGAGCCAAAAGGGTGTCTGGTGGCGTGTCTTTGAGGCGATGTCGGAGGATGCCGACTTCGAATATCTGTGAGCGTACGGTGAGCTGTTTTTGCTGATCGGCCAA
>NZ_NWSW01000054.1:0-27017 GCF_002531805.1 Rhizobium sp. M1
TTCGGAATCAGGGGGCGGATTGCCTCGGAATTTGCACGCAGATCAGGCTTTCCGGCTCGATGATCTCTTCTATGCGTGGAAGATGGGCGGGAAGAGAGCCGCGATTGGCGGCGCGTGATCTCGCCTGCTGCTTACCCGAGGGGCCATCAGCCTCGTCTTCAGCATGGACGGCCGCTATGGCTGTCTCAAGGTCCTCCAATGCAAGATCGAACTGCTCGGGATCGGCCTTCTCGGATTTGCGGCCGAAGGCAGCCTGCTTGAAAGCGGCGACCAGCTTCTCCAGCCGCTCGATCCGCTCATCCTTGCGAACTTCACGCGCTTGCGCCGCGATCAGCATCGCCTTCAAGGCTGCAATATCCTCGGGAAGATCGACGGCGTCCAACATGGTCGAAGTTTATCAAATTCCGCCTCGCTTCACTGCCGGAATTTGTCACCCGAGTCATCGTGACGCACCTATTCGATTGCCATCGGCGCTCTTGCCTCCACGGCACGAACCCGACGCCAGTCGAGCCCCGCAAACAGCGCCTCGAACTGGGCATAGCCCAAGGTCATCAAGCCGTCCCGAATATCCGGCCAGGTGAACGTGTGCTCCTCCAGGCGCTTGTAGGCCATCACCAGCCCGCTGCCATCCCAGTAGATCAGCTTCAGCCGATCCGCTTTGCGTGAGCGGAATACGAATACCGTTCCGGTGAACGGGTCCTTGTGCAGTTCGTTTTTGACAAGTGCCGCCAAGCCGTCATGGCCTTTGCGGAAGTCGACAGGCTTGGTCGCCACCATGATCCGGACGCGGTTCGACGGAAAGATCATGCAGGAACCGCAAATGCGCGAGCGACAGCCGCGATCCGGGCGGCAGACGCGCCTTCTTCGAGACGGATAGTGACAGAACCGACGATGATCTCGGGACGACTGGCTTTTTTGATCGGCGGCTCCAAAGCAGGCGGATGTACAATCACCGCTGCGAATTCCACCGCATCCTCTGGTGCAGGCAGAACCAACTTGCCCTGCCGCGCCATCGTTCGCCAAGTGGAAAGGTGGTTCGGCTTCAACCCATATCGCTCCGCGACCTCATTCACCCTCGCGCCAGGCCGCAAGCTCTCCGAAACGATCCGCGCCTTGACCTCGTCCGGCCATTGCCGGTGAACCTCACGTCCAGACTTCCTAGTCGTGAGAACCTCCAATGTACTCTCCATGGAGAAACTCCCATTGCTCTTCAATGGAAACCCGATCACAGATCAAGGCAGGAAGAACAACGTGCGGGTGGAACACCGGTTACACTCCAGATCGAATCCGCCGTCGCAAAGCTCGACAAGTTCGATCTGCTTATCCTCGACGACCGGTCTACGTCACTAGGACCAGGCCGAAACCCGCGTGCTCTTCGAACTCATCTCCGCAAGATATGAGCGGCGCTCCATCATCATCACCGCCAATCAGCCCTTTGGAGAATGGAACCGCGTCTTTCCGGACCCGGCCATGACGCTTGCCGCGGTGGACCGACTTGTTCATCACGCTACAATCATTCGAAATGAACGTCGAAAGCTAATGGCGACGTTCTGCGATGGAAGCCAAACGTGGTCGACCCAGCCGGCTTGCGGCCATTACCTCTATCTCATTGCAAAACGATGACACTGAAACGTCGGGAATCCGGTCTTCTCCATACAAGGCAGCCGATCGAACAAAATGTCGTAGCCTGACGGGAGACGCAGGGGTGTCCCTCCCGCATGCGGCGCCCTTTGCTATCCCGGATGAAGGGGATGGCGGCAACGACATGCGCAAGCCCACTGAGGATAGAAGGACTGGGTGAAAAGGCGCCCCTGAAAACAGTGGGTTTGGCGACACTTGTTGGTTCGGGCAGGCAAGACGTCGTCTACATGCATCAAATGGATGACTCGCATTTAAACAATAGATTTCACCAATTTTCGCGGATGCTCCATAGACGGCCGTCTCCACTCCACCGGGTATGATCCGTTGAAAGGCTCTCAACCAATCCAACAACGCCTGTAGCCCCGAAGCACTGGCGGCGGGAATGGCATCAATCCTACCTGGTATTGCCTGGCCTTAGCCGAAGAAAGGAAACGTCTCATGAAGGTTATTGGTTACTACGTCATCGTTGCAGCGTTGCTCGCATTGACATTGCGGGCCGGGCCGTCACTTGCAGCAGATGATCGTAACCAAGATTGCGGCCCGGCGGCAAGTGACCCCCGCGCAAACCTGAATGGTGCTGACAAAGCCCATTCAGCGGAGCACACTCAAGACTTCAATTGCCAAGATACTCCTGCCGAAGAAGGTGAGTGCTACGAGTGCGTCTTACCCCCCGAAGTACATATTGAAGGCGCCGAAGTGATCGACGTCGCAGACCGAAACCTTTATCCGCGGAAAACACTGCTACTCGCCAGAATGATCAGGCACCACTGAATCGTGTCGGTTGAAGGTAGCAGTAAGACCATCAAAGCCACGGCGGCTGGAACATCGATACTTTCTCAATTTTAGGCGACCCTTTGCTTGCTGATCTCTCGTGGCGCCGCACTGCGAGACCAAGCCTTTTCACCTTTTATCTCGCCACCTCGCTATGGATGAAGACATGCGGTTCAAGGGCCTTGATCTGAATCTCCTCGTCGCACTCGACGCCTTGATGACCGAGCGTAATCTCACGGCGGCAGCGCGCAGCATCAACTTGAGCCAACCGGCCATGAGCGCGGCCGTCGGCAGGTTACGCACCTATTTCAATGACGACCTTTTTACCATGGTCGGTCGCGAACTCGTTCCAACCCCGCGTGCGGAGCGGCTCGCGCCTTCGGTCCGCGAGGCTCTGCTTCACATCCAGGTTTCGATCATATCCTGGGATCCGTTTTGCCCTGCTCAATCGGATCGCTGCTTCAGAGTCATTCTTTCCGATTACGCCGCACTCGTTTTTTTTGAAAAGGTCGTGACGCGTGTCGCCCGAGAAGCGCCCGCCGTCAGCTTCGAGTTGCTGCCGATCGCCGATAACTACGATGATTACTTGCGGCGCGGTGACGCCGATTTTCTCATCTTTCCGGAATTGCTCATGTCGCGCGCACATCCTAAGGTGGCGTTATTCGAGGAGACCCTCGTGTGCGTGGGCTGCCGCTCGAACAAGCTACTCTCGGAGCAACTTACACTCGAGAGGTATATGTCGATGGGACACGTTGTGGTGAAGTTTGGGAACGCTGCTTCCATCGAGGAATGGTGTTTGCTTGGGCACGGGCTTAAGAGACATGTCGAAGTAGTCGTGCAGGGCTTCAGCATGGTTCCGTTCATGCTTTCAGGGACCGAGCGCGTAGCGACAATGCCCTTACGCCTGGTCAAGCAGCTCGAAAAGGCAATACCCCTGCGAATCGCTGACCTTCCGCTACCTTTGCCCGCGTTCACACAGGCCCTCCAATGGCCCGCGCTTCACAATAGTGATCAGGCAAGCCTCTGGATGCGGGACGTGCTATGTCAGGAAGCATCCCGCATGCCTTCGCCCCATGAGGTAATGAGACGTCTCAGGATTTCCTAGCATTCTTTCGTGGTTTTGTCGTTCGGCGTGATTCATGGCGTCGGAATGAGGAGCCTCTTTGAAACGCCGCCGCTACAGTCTCACGGATGATCGATGATCCTGTCGCCGCTGGCCCAACAGCCGCGCTGACTGACGACCAAGTATGGAGGAACTGGACAGATGCTCTCCTACGCCCGCCGTTCAACCGACCAATGAAACAACCTCCTCTACAGTTGGTCGACGACGCAAGTCGAAGGTTCACGCAGCTCCAATCGACATTAGCAAGGAGCGGCAAACCAACCCCTAATATGGGACGGGGTTCACCACATCCGAGCCGTGGCGCCGGAATGCCCTCCGGTAATACCTCAACGTCTTTATTTTTGCGGCAGAACATTCTCACTGCCCTTTTCCACCTGATCGATCACGAGCAGCTTTACCGGCTCGGTGCCGTTGTTCGCCCCTTTATGCCATATGCCCCAGGACTCGACGATAAAATCCCCTGCGGTGAAAATGCTTTCTTTCCCAGATTCTGTATTGGTGACCGTGATCTCCCCCGAAAGCACATAGCCATAGCGCTGATAGCGATGCTGATGAATTGGTAACGTCGCACCGGGCGCAATCTCATAAATCGAAGCGATGACCTCGACATCCTTCCGTGGAACGATGATGGGCTGACCGGCAATCGTACGATCGGTCCTTAAGATAAGCGTAGCCGCGACCGCTTTGTTTTCGAACGCGTTCGCGGGACACGCCAGAGCAAAGAGCGCCGTAGCGATTGAGATGACCTTCATTTGCTTTTCTCCTGATACACGCCGGATCTTCCTGAAGGGTGTTTGCTTCCGAGTTCGGCCAGTTGCAGAGCGAAAAACCTGCATCGTCTCGCCGGCGCCGACATGGGTTCGTTTGTTCCCGGACTATGATGATTATCTTCAGAGCTCTGCGGGTCTTTTCAAGAAACTGCATCGCAATACCCCTCCTGGCGTGGTGGCGAGTGGCGTCAAGACATCAGGCGCCGACGCAACAGCGCTGCCGACAGGAAGAACGGCAAAAGCGCGTAGATGCAAAGCGCGCCTATATGCAGGCCCATGCTGCTCGCGGGGCGCCCAAGCATTGCCGGGCGTATGAGGTCGATCGCATGCGCTAGAGGCAAGAACTGCGCTACCTGCTGAAAGGTCTGGGGCAGTTGCGTGATTGGAAACACCGCGCCGCACAAGAACAGCATTGGTGTGAGGACGAGCGTCTGGTAAAAAATGAAATACTCGTAACTGGGCGCAAGCGCCGTGACTACCATCGCAAGGCTCGCGAATGCAAATCCAGTGAGCATGATAATTGGCAGCACATAGACGACTGATGGCCACGTCGCATAGCCTAGCACGGTGGCGACGATTATGATTCCCGTACCGGCAAGAAATGCCTTGCTCGCTGCCCATGCCAACTCACCCAGGATGATGTCCCCAAGTGTCATTTGTGTGTAGAGCATGGCTTCCCAGGTGCGTTGGGCGTGCATTCGCGTAAAGGCCGCGTAAATCGTCTCGAACGTCGCAGACGTCATCGCGCTTGTCGCCACCATGCCGCCCGCCAAGAATGCAACGTAGGTTGTGCCGTCAACGCGACCCACAATAATTCCGAGGCCAAGGCCGAGGCCAAACAGGTAGATCATAGGATCGGCCAGACTTCCAACAATTGACGCAAGTGCTACTTTCTTCCATGCCAGATAGTTGCGTCGCCATATCGCAATCCAGTTAAAAGCGTTGGCGGGCAGAGCCGCAGCACAACCTTCATCCATCGTTCACTTCTCCATCTCGCGCCCGGTCAACCGCAAAAATACATCCTCAAGATTCGGCGGACGCTGCAGAATGCGCAAGCCCGCGCGCTCCCGTAACCGCACACGCACCTGCTCCGGGTCGGACACATAGCAAAAAAGGGTCTCGCCGCTAATTTCGATGCGATCGGCATATGGCCCGACCAGCGATTCCAACTCATGCGGATCGCCGCCGTAGATCTCAATGACTTCGCACCCGATCAGTTCATCGATCAGGTCATGCGGACGCCCTTCGGCAATGCTGCGACCTCTTTCGAGTACGCAGAGTCGATCGCATAACCGTTCGGCTTCTTCCATGAAATGGGTGGTCAAGATGATCGTTTTGCCGCGCGTAAGCAGGGAACGCAGGCGCTCCCAGATCAGGTGGCGCGCGTGCGGGTCGAGACCGGTGGTCGGCTCGTCCATGACAAGTAGCTGCGGGTCATTGATCAACGCACGCGCTAGCGTCAGGCGCCGCTTCATGCCGCCTGAAAGTTCAGACACACGCGCATTCACCTTACTCTCTAGGCGTGCAAACTCAAGGAGCGACGGCATGACCGCCTCGACTTTGCGTGTATTCATGCCGAAGTAGCGGCTGTAGACCAGCAGATTCTCGCGCACAGTGAATTCAGGCTCAAGGTTGTCGAATTGCGGCACCACGCCGATACCCTTTCGCGCCAAGCGAGCCTGGGCAGGCACCGGCACGCCGAGCACGGTAATCTTCCCCGCATCAGGGGCTGTCATGCCAAGGATCATGCGTGCGATCGTGCTCTTGCCCGCGCCGTTCGGTCCAAGCAGCCCGAAGCATTCCCCCGGGGAAACGCGGAACGATAGCGTGTTGACCACGGCCTTGTCGCCATATGTCTTGCTTACGTCGGAAAAATCTATTGCGGACATGAACATCCGCTCATCTGACCGTCGGGCGCCGTTGACCGGCATTTCTTCGGTTGGTTGGGTTCTTCCTGGTCCATCGCACCGTATGTGTTCATTGCGTCTCCATTAAAGGGCTGCAGCAGAATCCGGGAAAACGCCTCGTCCGTGGTAATTGGCACTCGTGTTGCAGAGCAGCCGAATGTCCCTGAGCTTGTTACATTCGAAGAGTAGCTCGGCGCCTTCACGGAGAGAGTGCCTGGGATGGTCTGAAATCGTGCAGATTCATCGAGATGGACAACAGCCGGAATTCTGTCCTGGCATCTCATCCGGGTCTGATGGTTAAACAACATTTCGCAATCCGGAGTTCGAGGGCTGACTATATAAGGCGCACGGGTCCTCCAGGCAGATCGGCGCCACGAGGCGGAGCCACGGGCTGCGGTGGCCGCGCGGCACCTATCACGAGGATAGTTCTTGCAGGGAAATGCCCTGTCATTGGAACGAGACCGGAGCCCTCGACGGATTCGAGAGAACTTTCAGCATTGCACCCCAGCCGTCGATGATGATTTGATCAATAACGCGTGGATCCGGACCGTGTTGCGCCAAAGCGGCGCCAATCGCGTCGAGATTGTCGACAGTTTCATATCGCGGGTTGCTGCCCCGCTTCTCCTGCTCGACGCAGAAGGCGAGCCACCCATCCTCGACAAGCGCGTCCGCTCCGTCATGGGTCAATTTGATACCACAGATGCGCATAGTGTCTCCATGTCTGAACGTCGAGGGTTGAGCCGTTAGGAGGCAGAAATCGGATTTCGGAAACAGGCGAGCAAGCAATCTTCGTTGACCGACTCACCCCGACACTCAAGCCGCTCTACCTCGAGCAAAGTTTCGTTCAGCATGCCGAGGATCGTCTCAGCACCAGCAACGTGGCCCCAGCGACGGCAGTTGGCGTCGCGCGCCGATCCGAAAACTAGATATCCATCCGGCGCAAGCATCCGCACTAAATTCCGAACAGCCCCTCTCATCTCGGCTATTCCTCCGATGTAGTAGAGCACTTCCGCCACAACGATCAGATCAAACCTCTCGTCAGGTGAAAACTGTTGAACATCAGAGACTATCCAGCTGATGTGCGGAGAATCCCTTATGCGTCGACGCGATCTTTCTATAGCCTGAGGCACAACATCGATCACGGTGAGCCGTTTGCAGTGGGGGGCTAGCTGCACCGTAAATGCGCCGGCAGCGCATCCCACTTCGAGCGCACTTGAGATGGATCCCTGGGCAAGCGCCAAGCGGAGCATTTGCGTGTGACGCTCACGCTCGAATGGATTGGCGTCGAGTCCCCATGGATCGGGTGCAGCCAGTTCCCGATTCAGCAATTGATAATTGTCGCTCTGTGTCAACTCGTTCACCTCGGTAAATAGATCTTACTCGTCGCTGCACATGCAGTCAGACGTCGTTCGCCTGGCAGGATCGCGGGCGGGCTTGAGCCTTCGAGGCGCTGTCGCATGTCCAGAACATTCTGTAGTGCGTGCATCAGTCGTCGGATGTTGATTCGAGTTGCCAGCAGAGCTGCGCGACAGCCAGTCGCTATTGCTCAGCGTGCACAGCGCGTAGGCTTTCAAGGGCAGTAGCAGAAAAATATTGATGAATGTATGCAGAGAGAACCCGAGGAACCGTAGTTGGCGGGCCCGAAGCGCTACAACGCTGCAGCGGATCATCGTCATGGCCACAATCATCAGGGCTGCCAACCAAGGCGCGGTGCCCGTCAATGCAAGCTGTGCGAGTCCCGTCAGCACTGATAGTGCCAGAAGCAGCGGTCCGAGGTTCTGTCCGACGACGTCGAGCGTAAGGAAGCGATTGAGGTTGGGCAGCAGGCGCAGCCCAAGCAACGTGTCCCGGAACGTGCTCCGCGCCCAGCGTAGTTGTTGGCGCAGATACGGTCCTAGCTTGTTCGGAACGACTGTCGCTGCGATGGCGCTCGGCACGTACTCTGTTCGAAAGCCTGCCTTCAGCATGAGAATGGTGAGATGCCGATCCTCACCGAAATCGCTTGGCTTTCCCCGAAAATACTGTGACTCGTACTGGTCAAGCAGCGAAGCGAGCGCAGAGCGACGGTACATAACACATGGACCGCAGCAGCACATAACGGCACCGAAGCGAGCTTGTGCCGCACGCTCCTCGTTGCAAGCCAGCCAGTACTCCATGTCGATCAAACGGGTCAGGCAACTGTCGTTTCGGTTGCGGGCCGTCAACTGTCCCATGGCCGCGCCGACAGCCGCATCTTGCATTTTAGACACGAGCTTCCTGATGACGTCAGATGCGAGGATCGTGTCGGAGTCGACGTTTAACACCATATCTCCAGCAGAGCGGCGTATCGCAGCGATCTGTGCCTTCCGTTTACCGACATTCTGGGGAAGCAGGAGAATATTGAATCTGGGGTCTCGTGCGAAGGCCTCGTGCACAAGTCGCAAAGCCTCGCGATTTTCGGAACCGTCATCAACTAGGTAAACCTGCAGCCTTCCCCCGTATTCCTGACCCGCAATAGAAGCCAGGCACTCCGAAAGCGTGCGGGGATCCTCGTTGAAGCTTGGCACGATGACATCTACGCTGGGCAGCTCGTCAAAGCCGCCCAAGCCGTGGGACGCCAATGAAACATCGGTCGGCAGAGAATAAACGGCCTGCATGCTTTTATATGCAGTCGAGAGAAGTGCATAAAGCGAGACGGCGACAGTGCTGGTTGTGTCAAGCATATCCATCGGATCTTCAAAACTCCCGAGGAAGCGAGCGAAATACAAAGCCGCGATCATGCAAAGCTGGAATTATGCTAGATAACGCCATGATAGTCTGGTGGCGCAGACTGTGGTCAGCTCCTTGCTGCATTTCACTGGAGGGACAACCGTCGTGCAAGAGCACGATTGACCCCGGCCGGACAGACTGCAGCACATCATTAACAATGGCGTCGGCCCCGGGAAGAGACCAGTCTCGCGGATCTACCGACCAGTGCACGGCAGTGAGTTCCGCATTCGCCGAAGCCTTGAGCACTTCTTCGGTCCAGATGCCGTAAGGAGCTCGGATGTGCCGCACCACCGCCTGAGGCGACGCCATTTTTATGGCTCTGTTTGTCTCGAGTATCTGACGTTGCACCTCGTCGGGTTCGCAGTCAGACAGGTCTGGATGCGTCATTGTGTGGTTGGCGACTTCATGCCCCTCTGCAATCATTCGCTGGATCAATTTCGATTGATCGGCCAGGAACTCGCCGATGACGAAGAATGTTGCCGGCACCCGGTGTTCAGCCAGAATATCGAGAATCTCCGGTGTACAAAATGGATGCGGACCGTCGTCGAACGTCAAATAAACGCTGTGACGACCAGTGCCGTCATCGCGCTCACCGTGCACTTCGCACGAGCAATCGAGGTGCGTCATTGCTCTCGTCCTTTCCGGTAAATTATCCTGGTGGCCATTCGGAGACCGGCCGCCCAAAGGTAGGATGATGACGCCGCGCGTGGACGCAGGTCGAAACGCGCGCGTGGCAGCGTGTAGCGTACGCCGTTTCCCAAAATAGCGGTCACCAGACCGCCTCGTCTGAATCTGTCAATACCGCGGCTCGTTGCGGACTGTACCGAGTGCGAATGTAAATTCGAGCGATAGATGATTCCTCGACATGGTCGGAGTTGCGATTCCTTTTCCGCAACGGTTCCCAACGCACGTTAAATCGCATGCAAAGGCCTCATAATCTTTGCCGATTTGCCAAAACGTCCAATCTTGCGATCAAAGTGACGATTGGTCATGAACCCCGACCTGTCGACGATTGCAAGGTGATGCAATGGGCTGATCGAACGCTTATGCTAGCATTACATTCCAAACCCACACATTTGACCCCTCTACACCACTGGCGCGCCATCGACGACTTGATTTCCGTCAAGATGCTCGTCTAATGGATCATGCCATTCAATTCGTAAAATCGATTGTTTGGATGATACCCATCCACGCCATAGATAAAATTCGAGCTCCACAGTTCCTGCTAACGGACCGAGCCTGTTGTCGTGGCTGACGCCGGATTTCCGTCGTCGCTCCCTTGACGAACTTATCATGGCTCGGCATTGGCGGCTTTCTAACCTACTCTGGGTAAAGCTCCGGAGCAGATTGAAACCTTCCGGAAGCCTGAAAGCGCCGGATAGAATTGATCGGCTATGGCTGTCAAACGACTCGAGGAACTAGTCCCACTTGCCGAATTGAAGAACGGACCCCATCGGTTTGCGTTTCGTTAGATCCGAGCGCTGGCCCCAATCTTCCGCAGATGGTCGGAGCGTCGCTTTTGGCTAAGCCGATAACTGTCGCCCGGATGGTGACCACCGTCGAGAGGTGAAAGCAGGCGGTCCAATAATGCTGTGACGACCACGCGACTATTTGAGGTGATCAGGATCGAGCCGTTGTCGTAGCGCGGGACACATTTGGAAAACAAACGGGCGCGATGGGCCTCCAAGTGGAGGCAACCGAGCTCGTCTGAATCAACAACCTGGGCCGCGGCACGATCATCGACTGCTTGTCCAGCGAGCCGCAGTTGTGAGACTCGCCAGCATCGCCGCCACGGTGGCAGCTGTGACGCAATGGTGGCCACACTTATCCATCAAGCGGATGGAGATTATCCAAACAATCGATTTTACGGATTCTCCAGGATGCTCCAGAAGACGCATGAAATAGAGATCAGGTAGCGGGAAAGGACGGAATTGGCTAGATCGGCGCCACCCTCGATGAATCGGCGAAGCGCGCCAACATGAGCCGTACCGCAACGTAAGCTCCGGCCTCTCGCTCCGAGCCAAGTGCGATGCCGATGGGTTGGATCGGGTGCGAGATAAACGACTGAACGATGACGGAGGGATATGCTGACGCTTCAATGCCCGGACTGAAAAGGCGTATGGCGCCGCAACTTCCAGTCTGGCGTAAAACGGTAAATCTGTGCGACGAAGGGTCATGCATAAAATTGGCGAGAATCACGAGCGCTGATGCAGGTCCGGGAATTGATATGCAAAATTTCAGCAGAATTTAAGCCGATGCGCTTTTCCAGAACAAGGCAACGAACATGCTCGCTGGCGACCTGAAGAGGGATCGGTATGTTGTTTCTCGACGGCGGACTGGTTTCGGTGATTGTCTCTGGTCGCTGGCGGCAGCTTGGCGCTATGCACAGCGAACGGGGCGGACGCTGGCCATCGATTGGCGTGGCTCCTGCTATCTCAATCAACCCTTCACGAACGCTTTTACGGTGTTCTTCGAGCCGATTCAAGATATTGCTGGCGTACGGGTTATTTGCGATGACCAGATCAACCAGTTCTCATTTCCGGGACCGTTCTTCCCATCATGGTGGAACAAGCCCTCAATCGAGAGCGTTTACCGCCCCGATGAGCAAATTTTCCGGGAACGTGACGAACTGACCGAGCTTCTTCAAGCCCAGGACGATACTGATGCCAACACGGTAGTCTGTGATGCCTGTTTAATGTGGCGGTGCGACCAAGCTGCCGAACGCCAGATATTTCAGAGCCTCAACCTTAGACCTGAAATTCAGGCTCGTATTCACGCCATCTATCAGGAGCACTTCAAGGGGCGCAGTATCATCGGTGTGCACGTACGGCATGGCAATGGCGAAGATATAATGGACCACACGCCCTACTGGGCCGATCCGGAGTTGGCCTTACGCCAGGTGTGCACTGCCATCGAGAAGGCCAAAGCGCTACCGCATCGACGCCCTGTGATGGTTTTCTTGTGTACGGACAGCGCGCAGGTACGGGACCATTTACTCGATGTGTTTCCCGATCTAATCACTATCCCGAAATGCTTCCAGGCGGCCCAGGCCGGGCCATTACACAGTGCATCGCTGGGAGTGGAAGGTGGTATCTCTGCTCTTACAGAGATGTACCTTCTCGCCCGATGCGATACGGTAATTCGCTTTCCGCCGACCAGCGCCTTTACGCGCTATGCCCGTCTCTTCGTGCCACGTGTTATTGAGTTCGACTTGAAAAATCCGACTCGCTTGATCTTGACTGATGAATCGTCCGAGCATGAGCCGGCTTGATGGACCGGCACTCCGCTGAACAAATTCTCGGCGCCCTCGCAGGATTGAGGAGAGGTGTTCACTGGATCGCGATGTGGGCGCAGCACTCGACGAGACAAGGCCGGGGCGCATCTTCTCCTAGCGTCTCGCGCGTCCAAAGGCTTGCCGAATCATTGTTGTGAAGGGTAGCTATTGGGCGCCTTCGGTGAATGGAAACGGCACCGCGCGCTCGACCCGCATCATTGGCATAGCAAGCTCGCACTTTGGCGATTCCGATGGGACGAGGACGTTCGCGCGCCACAGCCTCGTCGGCGCCTTAGCCGACGCCCTGCCTGATGCGAGGGCGTTCGTCGGGCTTGGTCGACAGATCGCCATCAAGCTGATGTTCGTGCTCTATGCGGTCGTGGGCGTGGCCGGAGCCGTTCTTTATTCCCGCATCCCGACACGTCTGGCAAACCGCGCGACCACAGAAGCCGCCGCCGCGCTAGGTCCTTAGCGCGCATCGTCCTTGCAACTCGCAACTCACTCAGCCTCGACGCATTCGCAGGCGTGATAACGCCGGCTGCGAAAGACAGAAGATGCACTGTTGTAGTCTCCGGCTCCCGCCGCTGCTTGCATGACGGCTTGCGCCAGTCGTTGACAAAACTCAATTGGCCAGCCATCATTCCCGTTGCCCGGCCATTTGTAATGATTAAGTCTGAGGTGGTGCCATGCCTCGCATGATCAGGTTCATGCTCACGCGGTTGGCGACGGGGTTCGCAATTGGATCCGCCGTGGGCTTCTTCGTTTGGCAAAATGGATTTGCCGCGGCAGGCACGCTTGAGAATTATCTCGCGCAGGGCCTGTTCATCTACCTCTTCGCAAGCACCATCAGCATGGGTTATCTCGCGACGGCCCTGCTCCTCGAAGAATAGCGCCAGACGCTCTCCGTCGCATGTTGGTGCTCGTTGCGCCCGTTCGTCTGCACTTCCCTATAAGCCCGCCAGTCCGACGGTATCCGCATGTGTCGTCAGCGCCACCGTTGATGCGGACAAGGCCTGAAGCAAGCGATGAAGACAGTCGAGATGACAAAACAATCCGTCCTGGTGCATTTTTGCGCCTGGCCATAACGGAGCAAGCGATCGCCATATTGACGGTTGTCGAATTCCGGCGCGGTTTTCGCCCTGCCCCGAGGTCAGCACGCCTTCCGCAGCAGATCGACGCTGTCGACCACGACGACCCTGCCTCTGACTTCGACCCCTGCAGGACCGAGGGCAGCGAAAGCCCGCGAAAGGGCTTCGGGCGCAACCCCGAGTTTGCCGGCCAGAATTCTCTTCCGGTAAGGCAGGCGAAAGGTGGCCTGCGATGCTGAGGCCGGGCAGCGGCTGACGAGGTAATTCGCAACACGCTGTGCAGCCGTGTGCAGCCGGTCTCCCGCTATGCAATCCATGGCACCGAGCAGATGCCGGGCCATGATGCGCATGACGTTGCGACGCATGACGGGGTCCCGGTCGGCAAGCGCCCGCAACTCCACAAGGTCGAACAACGCGACCTCTGCGCCGTCGGCGGACCATGCGCTGTAGGTGTAGGAGCCGCCTCCCGACAGGAGATATTCACCGAACGTCTCGCCCGGTTCGCAGATGCAGATATCTGCCTGGCGCCCCGCGGATTCCGACTTCGAAAGTCGCACGAAGCCGCGCATCACGCAATAGACGAACGACGCCTGCTGGCCCTCGGCGATGATCCGCTCGTCCGGTGCGAAGATCTGGAACTGAGCCGTGTCGGCCAGTTCTTCTATCCTTGCTTTGTCCAGGCCGTGAAACAGGTCAGATCGCAAAAGTATGGGATGTCTCGATAGCATCGATCTTCCTTTCGTTTCGGCCGTGAGCGGTTCAAGGTCTTTTGCGATCGGTTTCGTCCTCGACGAGGATTCGCCAAGCTGCTCCTTCAAGGTCGTCGTACTGGCGGCTCGTCAGCGACCAGAGGAACGCCAGGAGACCCATTCCCCCCATCAGCATTGCGATCGGCATCAGATAGATCAGCATGTTCATGTGGTTTCAACTTCCGCACGTCCGCCGGCAAGCGGCTCGCTCCATAGGCCGAAGGCATTTAATCGCAGCGCATTCGTCACGACGATGATCGACGAGGTCGACATGGCCACCGCCGCTATCAGCGGCGTTGCCACGCCGGCGATTGCGATCGGTACCGCAAGCACGTTGTAACCGATGGCGAGAGCAAAGTTCTGGCGAATGAGGCTGGCGGATCTTCGTGCAACGGCGATTGCCTCAGGAACGGCATCGAGACGATCGTTGAAGAAGATAAGGTCGGCGGCTTGCCTGCCGACGTCGGATGCGGTTGCGGGCGCCATCGAGACCTGCGCGGCGGCCAGCGCCGGTGCGTCGTTGATCCCGTCGCCGACCATGAGCACGCGATAGCCCTCGGCGCCCAGCCTCTGGAGTTCCTCGACCTTCTGTTTCGGCCCCAGGTCGCCCAGAGCTTTGCCGATACCGAGAGCCCGCGCTGTGTTGTCGACGACGGCCTGCCTGTCGCCGGATACTATCAGCGTTTCGATACCGGCTGCAGCGAGCTGGCGGAAAGCCTCCGCGGCGCCCGGACGAAGCGTGTCGTCAAACAGGAAACGGGCGAGATCGACGCCGTTTTTCGACAGGACCACCTCCGAAAACGGAGTATCGCCCGCGGGCGTGAGCCCGCAGGCAAAGGCCCGGTTGCCGAGCCGATAGAAGTCCGCTCCTTTCCAGGCTTCCAGCCCCCCGCCGGCGATTTCCGTGACCCTGTCGAAGGCGAAGGGGTAAGAGATGTCTATGTCCCGCACCAGACCCTGGGAAAGCGGATGCCGTGAATGCGCGGCTAACCCGCGAGCGATGGCGGCACTGCCCTCTTCGATCGTCTCGATCCCGACGAGGCGCGGCATGCCCATCGTCAGGGTGCCGGTCTTGTCGAAGGCGACGCTATCCGCCTCGGCCAGCCGTTCCAGCGCCGAACCGTCCTTCACCACGATGCCCCTGCGGAAAAGTTCGCCGGCGGCGACCACCTGGACCACCGGTACAGCAAGGCCCAATGCGCAGGGGCATGTGATGATCAGCACCGCGACCGCGACCAGCATGGCCTGTTTCCAATCGCCCCCAAGCAAGCCCCAGGCGAGAAAGGAGGCCAGCGCCAACAGGTGCACGGCGGGAGAATAAAGTGCTGCGGCGCGATCGGCGACCCGGCGATAACGAGCCCTGCCGCCCTCGGCCGCTTCCATCAGGCCGATGATCTCGGAAAGAAGCGAATCCCTTGCCACTTTGGTCGCCCGCAGGACGAGCGAACCGGTCAGGTTCGTCGCACCCGAATTCAGCGCGCTGCCTGCGGCGACGGCGACCGTGCTGCTTTCACCGGTGACGATGGAGAGGTCAACATCGCTCTCGCCGCTGACGATCATGCCATCGACGGGAATGCGTTGGCCAGCTGCAATCGCGATGTTATCCCCGACGGCGATCTCTTCGACCGGGATGTAGTGCCGCGACCCGTCCGGCATCATCAGCTGCGCCCCGCGCGGCGCCAGTCTGGCAAGCCCGTTGATCGCGGCGCGGGCTTTTTCCCGCATCACATGATCGAGGGTTCTGCCGATCAGCAGGAAGAACAGCAGAGACACCGACGCGTCGAACCAGGCATGTTCGCCATGGTGCATGGTTTCCCATAGGGAGACCGCATAGGACAGCGTCACTGCAAGCGAGATCGGAACATCCATGTTGGTGCGCCTACGCTTGAGCCCGCTCCAGGCCGATTTGAAGAAGAAGCGTCCACCATAAACCAGCGCCGGCGCCGCGATCATCGCCGAGATCCAGTGAAACATGTCGCGCGTGGCCGCATCCGCGCCCGACCATACCGACACCGAGAGCATCATGATGTTGGCGGTCGCAAAGCCGGAAACTCCAATCGCCAGCAGTAGCTGGTTCCGGATCCTGTCGGTTTCGGGTGCTGTCGACGTGATGAGATGAGCGCGGTATCCGGCCAAGGTGATCGCGGCGAGGATTTCGGAGGGATCGGTCGCCTTCGCCTCGATCTCTTCCTGATAGACGCAGGTGACACGCCTGGCGGTGAGATTGACCCGGGCTTTCCTGACGAACGCAAGCGCCGACAGCGCTTTTTCGAGGGTCAATATGCAGCCGCCACAGTGGACGTCGGGCACGCTGAGGTCGACCTGGCGTAACCCAGCCCCGAGCGGGTGGCTTGCAAGGCATACCTCCTCGGCGCTGGCGGATGTCGCGCTGAGGCCGAGAACGCTTTCCGCATCCACCGAGCAGCAGGTCATTGGCGGAACTCCGCGGGGTCGAAGCGTTTGGCCTCATGCATGACGACCGCCCCGTTCATTCTCGATATGGCCTCGACGATCCAGTCGCCGGCGACAACCTGGTGATCGGCTTCGAACCGCCCTTCGCCCGTCTTCCGGAGCGTCACGCGGAAATCCTCATGATCGCCGACGGGCCGTTTGAAGTTCAGCGTGACATCATCGATGATCGCAGGCGTGCCGGCCTTGTCGTGGATGTCGTAACGGATTTGGCTGCCCTTAACGACGAGCGCGCCCTCGACGCCGGAGGCGGCTATTGCCTTCATCGCTGCCGCCCTGGTGTTGAATTCCTGGCTGGCCACATAGGTGTTTTCCACGACGATGCCACTCCAGCTGGACGCAGCATAGAAGGCCATGGTGGCGTTTACGGCGATCACTACGGCGAAGAATGCCGAGGTGGCAAGCAGCACGTGCAAGCCGGTAAAGCCCTGAGTAGAAGTCTTCATTTCACGTCTCCCGGCGCGTTGAACGCCGCGCGATAGCTCGCCCGGTCGGCTTGACCTGCGTCTTGACCTATATCTTCGATGACGAAGAGGAATCCGTTGATCTCTGCCCCGTCTGGGGCGCGCGTGACGAAGACCTTGAGCGTCGTGGCCGCGTCGGGTTCGACGTGAGCGGTGAAGCTGCGGGCATCCTGCCTGCCGAACTCGGGAATGCGCATTGTGCCCCCCTCCAGCCCGACGAGGGTGATGGTCACGTCCCGCGGCTTCGGCACCATGTTGAGGACACGCAGCGTGTAGCCGTTTCGGATGGAGCCGTCGCTTTCCAGAACATATTGAGGGTTCCGGTCGTGGATAACGTTGAGCCTGAGCCGATCGCGGAAGGTGAGATGGACGACCATGGCGATGCCGATCGATGCCCAGACGACACCGTAGAAGACGATTCTTCGGCGGAAGATGATGCGCCAGTCGAAATTCCGGACAGCTGGCATGAAGCTTCCGTCGTCGTTTCGGACATTGGAGGGCTGGATGGCTGTCCGTCCTCCGTCAGTAGCAAGCGACATGTTGCTCGAATATTCCTTGAGCGTCGCATAGGCGATCAGGCCGTGTGGCTTTCCGAGCTTGTCCATGACGCCGCCACAGGCGTCGATGCAGAGGGCGCATGTGATGCATTCCATCTGCTGGCCGTCGCGGATGTCGATCCCCATCGGGCAGACGGCGACGCAGGCATTGCAGTCCACGCAATCGCCCACCGGCAGACCCTGAGCCTTCTTGCCATGGCGCGACCGCTGCTCGCCCCGCCAGTCGTTATAGGTGACGACGAGCGAATTTTCGTCGAGCATGGCGCCCTGGATACGCGGCCACGGACACATATAGGTGCACACCTGCTCGCGCATCAGGCCGCCAAGCACATAGGTCGTCGCGGTCAGGGTGGTGATCGTGGCATACGCAGCGGCAGCAGCGCTGCTGTCAAACAGTGAAGCCACCAGGCTCGGCGCGTCGGCAAAATAGAAGATCCATGCTCCGCCCGTGGCGACGGCGATCAGCAGCCAGATCGCGTGCTTGATCACCCGCTTCCTGAGCTTGTCGAAAGTGAAGGGGTCGGCATCGAGCTTCATCCGAGCGTTTCGGTCGCCTTCGACAGCGCGTTCGACGACGAGAAAGAGATCGACCCAGACGGTCTGCGGACAGGCATAGCCACACCAGGCGCGGCCGACAGCGGCGGTGAGGAGAAAGAGGCCGAAGCCCGCCATGACGAGCAGGCCCGCCACATAGTAGAATTCCTGCGGCCAGATCTCGATGAAGAAAAAGAAGAAGCGCCGCGAGGCGAGGTCGACGAGGATTGCCTGATTGGGCGCATAGGGACCGCGGTCCCAGCGAATCCACGGCGCGAGGTAATAGGTGCCAAGCGTGAGCAGCATCAAGACCCATTTGAACCGGCGAAAGGGCCCTTCGGCTCGTTTCGGAAAGATCTTCTTGCGCGGCGCATAGAGAGGCTGGCGGTTGCGCCGGGCGTTGACCGGTTCGACGCGAACGTGGTCAATGTCATTTAGATTAGGGCGGGTATAGAGATTCATAGGACCTGTCCGATTTTCACCACTCTTTTCCCAGCCGTGGCGCATCCGTTCCTTGATGCAGATCAAGAACGACCGTGCAGAAGCGAAAAGGCCACGCCCCAGAGTAAGGGCGTGGCCGGAGGACAGCGGCGGAGAAACCGCTGGGACGTCCTCCACAGGAGCTGAAACTATCGGCTCGTCTGCTTGTGGTCTTTGAGGCAGATCAAACTCACCATCGAATTGCCGATTTTTGCCGGGTCGTCCTGCTCCGAAGACGCAGGCATCTGTTGGGCGCGGGCTGAGACACGCGATCGGATAACAGCACGCGGCGCGCCGTAGAGACGGAGGATCGGATTGCGGTCGTGGGCTGTCATGTCTTTTCTCCTTACGTGCCGCCGCCGAGCGCATGAACGAAAATAGTAAGCTCGTTGACCGTTGTGTCCCCCAGGCGCGCTGCCCAGGCAGGCATTACGCCATGTTTGGGAGAGGCAACCTGACGAAGGATGGCGTCTTCACCCCGCGACTTCAGCCAGATTGCGTCGGCGAGATCCGGCGCACCCATTTCCACCTTTCCTTTGGCGTCCTCGCCGTGACATGGGGCGCAATTGTCGAAGAAAACCTGTTTTCCGGCCGCCGCCAGACCGACATCCGAGGGCGTATTGGTCAGCCCCCAGACAAAGGCGGCGACCTGCTTCATCTGGATGGGCTCCAGAACACCGGCAAAGGCCGGCATCTCGGAAGCGTGAGTTTCGGCGTCCGAATCGAAGCGTATCCCGTGCGCGATCGTGGCCTGGATGGCATTCAGATCCCCGCCCCACAGCCAGTCGTCGTCGTTGAGGTTCGGAAATCCCGGGCCGCCGCTGGCGCCCGAGCCATGGCACTGCGCGCAGTTCACCTTGAAAGCGGATGCACCGCCGGCAATGGCGAATTCCCGAAGAACAGGATCGGTGTCGATCTCCTCAACCGTCTTGGCGGCAATCAGATCATGGAACTTCGTCTGGGATGCCTTGGCGAGATCGAGATCCTGCTGCAGTTCGGCGCGCGTCGAGTAGCCGAAATAACCTTTCGTGGCGGAGGTGATCATCGGAATGGCCGGATAGGCGATGGCATAGCCGATCGCCCACAGGATCGTGACGTAGAACGTCCAGACCCACCAGCGCGGCATTGGGTTGTTGAGTTCGCGAATGCCGTCCCATTCATGGCCGGTCGTTTCGACGCCACTGAATTCGTCAATATGTTTTTCCGACATCTCAATCGTCCTTCAAGGGAATATCGGCGGCCTCTTTCGCCGTCTGCTTGCTGCCGGGGCGAAGGGTGAACGCAACCGCGCCCACGAAGAAGGCCGCCATCGCCAAAAGGCCCCAGCTGTCGGCGAAGTGTCTCATTGCAGTGTAGGTTTCCATGGATCACCTCAGCGGTAGCCGGTGGCGTCGTCATAGGTCGAGAAATCGACCAGCGTGCCGAGCATCTGCAGGTAGGACACCAGGGCGTCCATTTCGGTCAGCCTGGCGGGATCGCCGTCGAGGTCACCGACTTTCGCCTTGGGATAGCGCGCCAGCAGATCTGTCGTATCCGCGTTCGGATCGGCCTGGGCCTTCATGTCGGCCTCGGCATTCGCCAGCATGTCGTCGTTGTAGGGCACGCCCACATCCTCATTGGCCTTGAGGTCCATGCCGATATCCTTAACCGTCACCTCCTGCTCCTTGAGGAAGGCGTAGCTCGGCATGATCGATTCCGGCACCACTGCGCGCGGATCGGAGAGATGCTGGACGTGCCATTCGTTCGAGTAACGCCCCCCGACGCGGGCCAGATCGGGCCCTGTCCGCTTGGATCCCCATTGGAACGGGTGGTCGTACATCGATTCCGCGGCGAGCGAATAATGGCCGTAACGTTCGACCTCATCACGGAACGGCCGGATCATCTGGCTGTGGCAGAGATAGCAGCCTTCACGGATGTAGATGTTCCGTCCGGCGAGCTCCAGCGGCGTATAGGGCCGCATGCCTTCCACTTTTTCGATCGTGTTCTGCAGGTAGAACAGCGGTGCGATTTCAACGATGCCGCCAATGCTGACGACCAGCAGCGAGCCGACCAGAAGAAGCGTCGCGTTCTTCTCGAGGGTCTTATGTTTATCAAGTAACGATGCCATGTCTCACCTCACTCGGCAGGCTGTGCCTGGGGCAACAAACTGGTCGGGATTGGCGCTTCGTCGCGCAGGCGGCCGCGGATGGTCATGAACACGTTCCAGGCCATGACGAGGCCGCCCGCCAGGTAAAGCGCTCCGCCGACCGCACGCAGCACGTAGTAGGGGATCATCGCCGCGACCGTTTCCGCGAAGGAATAGACGAGGAAGCCCTGGACGTTGTACTCGCGCCACATCAGCCCCTGCTGGATGCCGGCGACCCAAAGCACGGCGGCATAGATCACGATCCCGAGCGTTGCGAGCCAGAAGTGCCAGTTGACCATCCGCAGGCTGTAGAGGCGTTCGCGCCCCCATAGTTTCGGCGTCAGGTAATAGATCGCGCCAAAGGTGATCATCCCTACCCAGCCGAGAGCGCCGGAATGCACGTGGCCGATCGTCCACTCGGTATAGTGGCTGAGCGAATTGACCGTTTTTACCGACATCATCGGGCCTTCGAAGGTCGACATGCCGTAAAAGGCGATGGCGACGATCATCATGCGGATGATCGGGTCGGTGCGGATCTTGTCCCATGCGCCCGAAAGGGTCATGAGGCCGTTGATCATGCCGCCCCAGGAGGGCATCCAGAGCATCACAGAGAAGACCATGCCGAGCGTCTGGGCCCAGTCGGGCAGCGCCGTGTAATGCAGGTGGTGCGGTCCGGCCCAGATATACATGAAGATCAGCGCCCAGAAGTGGATGATCGACAGCCGGTATGAATAGACGGGCCGATTGGCCTGTTTCGGCACGAAATAGTACATCATGCCGAGAAAGCCGGCGGTGAGGAAGAAGCCGACGGCGTTGTGGCCGTACCACCATTGGGTCAGCGCATCCTGGACGCCCGAGAAGAGCGAGTAGCTCTTGGAGCCGAGGAACGACGCCGGAACCGCCAGATTGTTGACCACGTGCAGCAGCGCGATGGTGACGATGAAGCCGAGATAGAACCAGTTCGCCACATAGATATGCGGCTCTTTGCGCTTCAGGATCGTGCCGAGATAGACAGCGAGATAAGCGACCCAGACGACGGTCAGCCAGAGGTCGACATACCATTCGGGTTCGGCATATTCGCGGGCCTGGGTGATGCCGAGAACATATCCGGTCGCAGCCATCACGATGAAGAGCTGATAGCCCCAGAACACGAACCAGGCGAGGCTGCCGCCGAAGAGACGGGCTCGACAGGTGCGCTGCACCACATAGAACGACGTCATGATCAGGGCGTTGCCGCCGAAGGCGAAGATGACCGCCGAGGTGTGAACGGGCCGCAGCCTTCCGAAATTCAGATAGGGCGCGATGTTAAGGTCGGGAAAGGCCAGTTGCAGCGCGATGACCACCCCGACGAGGAAGCCGACCACGCCCCAGAACACCGCGGCGATCAGGCCGTAGCGGATCACCTCGTCGAAATAGCCTGACACATCGACCTTTCGCCGCTGGTCCGCCGGTGCGAAGTCGACGTTCCTGACCAGCAGCACCGTTCCCGCCGCGAGGCAGAAGCAGAGTATGCCCATATGGACCGCAAAGAGATGATCGTGCGCGAATGCGGCCGCGAGCAGCGCCAGAAACGCTGCGACCGCGATCACCATCGTTTCTGTCGTGTAATTCATGATGTCGTCTCCAGTGCGCAGACGACCGCCTCGCGGCCGGCTTTCTCGGATTTCGAGGCAGGACTGTCACGAAGACGGGAACGGCTCCTTGATCTACATCAACAAGCGGACTGGAAGCGGTGGACGAACCGGCGTTGTTACACTCTGTTGCAAACTTCCCCCTTTGGCACCGCCCGCTTATTCCCGTGTGACGCAGCTGCTTGGCGAGAAGGGGCGCGAAGCCATACATGCCGGCCAATCCCTCTCTTCGCTGTTCGTAGGCTCGGCGGCCGAGGCCGTCGCAGCCGGTACGGCGATTTGGTGGGAGGGTGATAAGCAACCATCTTGTCCAGGTGGAAGAAGGTGTCGTGCGCCTGCTTCGTATCATCGGCGAAGATCGTCGCGTGATAATCGCTTCAATTCGCCGGCGATCTCGACGGCGCGTCGCTGCAAAACGATTTCCTTTTTACGTCTGAGGCCGTCACGAATGCAAGATCCGCCGGATATCGCACATGAGTTTCCACGGCGAAGTCGCTCGGTCTAATCCGCTCGCTCGACCTAGCTCTCGTTGCTCTGGCAGGAGGCGGCCGCTTCGCATGAACAGATGGTGCTGTTGCCGAAGAAGAACGCCGAGGAGCGCCCCTGCAGCTTCATCGTGAAGCTTGCATTCCGGCGCAACCCGCGTCCGCCAAGGTCCGTTGCGCGTTTCCATGAATCGTCAAGACATTGCGGATCATCTCGGCCTGACCATTGAGATCCTGGCCCACACCGTTACGAAACTTGCGTCGCGCAACATCGTTATTCCCGAGGGCAGGCACGACCTGCGGAACGTCAATCTTGCCCGCTGGTACGGTTATCGGGCGACACTGATGATTTTTCCGAGTATTTCTGTCAGAGGGTAAACCTCAACACACGCGACAAGCCGCGGGATCGACATTCATGCCCTCCGCGAACTTCTCGACGCGATATGAGCTCAGTCACGGCAATCCCAAGCTGTTCAGCAGCGCCGACGTTCGCCGAGCTTGCTTGTCCTTCGGTGATTCCTACATCGCTTGGAGGCTGCCATGTCCCTCGCAAGGGCGCTGCGCAAGCAGGCAAAAATTGGGACCTTCTGCCTTTTTTCCTCGAATTTGACGGGCGTCAAAGAGCCCAATTCCGGCATCTGCTAAGACACATTCATGAGGCTGATTGGGTCTCGCAGAACAGGAGCTTGCAAATGCGGTTAAAATTCGGTCTGATCGCTGCAGCGGCAGCCTTGATTGTTTCGGCAGCGCCGTTGATGGCGGCCGACCACCAGGTTCGGATGCTCAACAAAGGCACGGAAGGCGCGATGGTGTTCGAGCCTGGCTTCCTGAAGATCGCCCCCGGCGACACCGTCACCTTCATTCCCACCGACAAGGGCCACAACGTCGAAACCTTCAAAGGCCTCATTCCGGATGGCGTTGCCGACTTCAAGTCAAAGCCGAATGAGCAATATCGCGCGAGATTCGATGTTCCAGGCGTCTATGTCCTGAAATGCACCCCACATTCCGGCATGGGCATGGTTGCCCTGATCCAGGTGGGTGACAGTCCGCCCAATCTCGAAGCGATCAAGACCGCAAAGGTGCCGAACATGGTGCGCAAGCGGCTCGATGCCGACCTCACAAACATCACCCAGTGAGACACAGCAGGTGCGGATGACCGCGCAGCCCATGACGATGGCTTTCGTGGCAGCTGTTTGCCTCGCCAGGAGCAGCTGATGCTCGAGCACAGCCAGGCGCTGTCAGGCAAGACGTCCAAGGCAGTGGTCGGACACGGTTGTCGGCAAAGCCGATGCCGAAACCTGGTGGGACCGTCGAGAAAGTGAATGTGGCCTGTGAAAAGAGCTATGATCTGCACGGCAGACCTGTGAAGGAACGCGTGGGCAAGATCACTAGCCCGGCGGCAATCTCGCTGACGACGAATATAACGAGGTCGTTTTTTTGCGCGGCAGTCGCGAAGGAGATGCCAGCCAAAACCCGGGGTCTCGTTCTGGTTACCCAAGAATTGCACGGAAGGCGCCGTCGAACGTTTGATCGAAATCCCCGCGGCAGGCAAGTCCTACAACTACGAGACCCCTGCCTCGTCCTTCGACGTGCTCGAACAACCGCGTTCGTGAGAGGGCGAGAGCCGTCGATCATGTGGCGCTCGGTAGCTCACCTCGCGACAAGGCTCCTTCAGGCGCCTGCGCGGCCGCCATAATCGCGATGGGCACAACTCTGCGGACCGGCGCTTGCCCACGCCACCTTAAAGGTTCGACGTCAGTCGTCAACGATACCCTGGGCCGGGGCCTGCCGAGATCGAGCTGTATTTGAATGAGCCGAAAAGCTCGACGATAACGACCTCGACGTCCAGGCGGTGATACGGGCGCCCACCTACTTGTGACAGGGCGGCCCGATGACCGTATTTGTGAGTGCGCCCGCCCTGCTTCACACGAACTTGCGACGTCGATCCTCCTCGACGTGCCGTTGTCGACGGGACTCCTGGGAAGATAACTGCAGGGTCCTCGATCGAGAAACGGGAACTCGATGTCTTCTCGCGCGGCCTTTGATGCGTTTCGTGTCGCCGGAACCGATGCACACTTCCGGCGACAAGTACTAGGCTGCCTTGCTGTGCGTGTGCCCGTGCGAGCTAAAATAGGCGTCGAATGCCGCCGCGACTGCACGGACCATGAAGCGCGCCTCCTCGCATACGACAATCCGCTCACCGCTGATCGTCACGACGCCGTCGGCCATGAGCTCGCCGAGACGGTCGTTGCGCTCGACAAGAAAGCCGGTGTCGAAACCCGATCCGCTGCTCAACTGGCCGAGATCGGCTTCGAAATCGCACATCAGCCTCTCGATGACCCTCGCCCGAAGCTTGTCCTCCTCGCTCAGAAGATATCCCTTGGCGGTCGGCAGCACCCCGAAAGCAATTCGCTCGGCATAGAGGCCGAGAGGCACGTGGTTCTGCATATAGCCGGCCGGCAGCCGCCCGATCGCAGATGCGCCGAGGCCGATCAGGCTATCGCAATCATCCGTGGTATAGCCCTGGAAGTTTCTCCTCAGCGCTCTGTTGCGCGCGGCGAGCGCCAACTGATCGTTCGGCAGTGCAAAATGATCGAGCCCAATGCGCAGATATCCGGCCTTCTGGAGCTCCTCGGCGATCACTTCCGCCTGCTCGTTCCGCTGTTTTGCGTCCGGCAGCGATGCTTCGTCGATCAGGCGCTGATGTTTCTTAAAAGCGGGTATGTGAGCGTAACCGAAAACGGCGAAACGTTCGGGACGCAGTTCTGCAGCCAGCCGGACCGTCTCGATGCAAGATTGGACAGTCTGTTTCGGAAGGCCATAAATTAGGTCGAAGTTGATGCTGCTGACGCCTGCTGAGCGCAACCCGGCGACCGCCCTTTCCGTCTGCTCAAAGGATTGCAGCCGCTTGATACCGGCCTGCACGATCGGATCGAAGCTCTGGACGCCGAGGCTTGCGCGGTCGACGCCGTTTTCGGCGAGCGCATCGATCATGGGGGCGACCAATGTGCGAGGGTCGATCTCGACTGCGACGCCGGCTTTCGCTTCAAACGTGAAGGCACTCCTGAGCTTTGCCATTAGAGCCGAAAATTCCTGCGGCTTCATGACCGACGGCGTGCCGCCGCCGAAATGCACGTACTTGACGGGCACGTCGTTTCCGGCCGCAAAAGAGACGAGCTCGATCTCTTCCTTCATCACGTCGAGATAGTCGGCGACCGGAGCGTCTTGCCGGGTGATGGTCGTGTGGCAGCCGCAGTACCAGCATATCGAACGGCAGAACGGGACGTGGAGATAAACCGAAACCGGGCCAGCCGCGGCGATATGGGCGAGGTTGCCGGCATATTCATCCGGCCCCACGGCTGCAGAAAAAGCCGCCGCCGTCGGGTAACTCGTATAACGCGGAACCCGCGCATCGCCGTATTTGGCGATCAGATCATCAGACATTTTCGCATCCCTTTTCAAAACAGGATGCTTTATGACCTCCGGCCGCGCCGGCTTCCTTGTCCCAAATCAATGATGACGTCTCAGGCCAGAATCAGCCGGATCTTTGTCCGCTGTGAAAGTCAGCACTTTCGAACCCGCCTAACATCTCGTTCTGACATGGGTCGAGCCGCGGTCCCGGCTGTTCGAAGAGACGTGCCACAAGGAAATGAGCAAGAATGACTGATACGCAAAACGGGTGAAACAAATTGGTGTCCGCGTGCTGTCGCCGGTCGAGCCATCCCACGGTTTCGGCTCGCTCCATGCGCTGGTTCCCGGCGATAGTTTGTTGATCGCCAGTGGAACTGGTGCCGGCCTAACGGCGGGAATCTCGAGCGAAGCCTACCGAAACGCGGAAGTCGTGGTCGTTTTCCAATTCCACAGGCCCTCGCCGCGGCCGCCGACGTGATCGTCAAGGTGCGCCTCGATCAATGAGGTCGCCCTGCTGTCGCCTGAAAAGACGCTAATCGCTTTCTTCTATCCCGCAGCCAACAATGAGTTGCTCAAGCGGGCTCTGCATTCGGGCGCGAATATAAGCGCCATAGACATGGTCCCGCGCATCAGCCGTGCACAGAAGATGAATGGGAAAGATCGGGGTTACCGGGCGGTCATCGAAGCGAGTGCGAACTTCAGGTGTTTCTTCACCGGGCAGATCACCGCGCGGTATTTCTACGGTCTCCTCAGTTTTACGTCGCCTTGAGGTCCGTCAGCACCTTGTCAA
>NZ_NWSW01000004.1:0-90671 GCF_002531805.1 Rhizobium sp. M1
ACAGCCATACCAAAAGTTTTTTGACATTTTTGTAACAAGTTGATTCGGCATGTATTTTTCCGCCGGCCTTTATCCACAACCGGCGTTTTCGGCGCAGATTTCCGAAAATTCTTTTACCAGTCGATAAAAACATCATCGGAAACCCGCCTTCAACCGGCGAAAGATGACAGGAAAACAGCGGCTTGAGCGAATTTATGGTTAACGGAGGATTAAGCCGCTTCCGGCCGCAGGCTTTAAATTTCCGTCACAAATCAACGACCGGCATTTCGGAACCTATCGCCGTCTGGAGTGTTGTCTTTCCCATCGAGGAAAGGAGACCGACATGCCTGCCAACACCGACGATATCAGAGCATCTGTCAGCAAGGACATTGCTGCGCTCCAGCAGGAAGTATCCCGCCTGCAGAAAATGATTTCCGCTCAGGGCGCCGAAGCCTATTACGAAGTGCGCGGCCGCGCCGGCAAGGTCTATGATGAGGCCCTGCCCCGCGCCAAGAATGCCGTCGCCCAGATCAGGGCCGAAGGCGCCGCTGCTGCCGGTGCTGCCCGCGAGCATCCAGCCGCCACGACGACGGCGCTGGTGCTTGCAGGCGCCATTGGTTTCCTCGCCGGCTATCTGCTTTCCGGCAGCCCGCAGCCGCAGCATCGCCATTGGTGGCGCTAGGGCCCGCCGCATCCGCTTAAAAATCATATTTTTACGCACCCGCCGATCCGTTTTTTGGCAGGGTGCGTAAATGCTTATGTCTTAGAAAAACCAATTTTTAATGCAAGCAAGGGACCATAAAAAAACGAAAGGGAGGATAGCATGGAAAACAAGAGGGCCAATTGCATCATTGAAGTCAGCGTCGATGGCGTTAACGGCCGTTACGCGGTCGGCATCATGAATATGCGTCAGGCACTCGAACTGCCGGAAATGCCAAGCCTATCTTATACGCATCCCGACCCCGTGAAAGCCGCTGCCGGCATCGTCGTCAGCCGCAAGGAGCTGGCCGGTTTCATGGCCTGCCGCTGAGACAGCGTAACCCTTCATGCCCTGACGGTGCTTTGTCAGAAGCGCTGACGGCAGTCTGCAGCCCCACCGTTCCCTAGATATAGTTCGCCAAGCTGGAATCCTTGTGCCGTTCATGCCAAGAAACGGCATCGAAGCAGCATAGGGATAGCAGATGAGGGACCGGCGCCCATCGCATAAAACGCGCGAGCGGCCAAAGCCTGCCGCCGACGCAGGCAAGCGGGTCACTCTTCCCCGCGCCCTTTCCAAGCTCGGTTACTGCTCCCGCACCCAAGCCGAACGGCTGATTGCCGAAAGTCGCGTCGCCGTCGACGGCCGCACGATCAGCGATGCCGCTGCATGGGTCGATCTTGCGACGGCCAGGATCAGCGTCGACGGCCTCCCCATCGCTGCCGAGGCAAAAATCTATCTGATGCTCAACAAGCCGCGCGGGCTCGTCACCACCCGCCACGATCCCGAAGGCAGGCCGACGGTCTATGATTGCCTGAGAGATTTCGACATCCCGCACCTCTCTCCGGTCGGCCGGCTCGACAAGGCGAGCGAAGGCCTGCTGCTTTTCACCAACGACACGGAATTCGCCCAGATCCTGCTCGATCCGGTCACCCATGTGACCAAGACCTATCATGTCCAGATCGGCCGGCTTTTGGACGACGAGGAAATCGCCGCAATGACGTCGGGCATCCGCCACGATGGCGAGGTGCTGACGGCGACTGCAACGCGACGCCTTCGCCAGGGTGACAGGAACTCATGGATCGAGGTCGAGCTGGATGAAGGCCGCAACCGCCAGATCCGCCGCATGCTGGAGGCGCTCGGGGCCGAATGTCTGCGCCTCGTGCGGGTCGCAATCGGCGGGCTCGAACTCGGCGAACTGCCGAAAGGTACCGTGCGTGCGCTGACCGAGGCGGAATTGCAGGCGCTGCGCCGGAGCGCCGGCATGGAAAGGGCAAGACGTTGACCGATATGACGGAGATGGCGCCGCACGACTTCTGGCAGGTAATCCATCCGCCCGGCACCTTTCCCGACGATCAGGAGTTCACCTCCCTTTATGTCGCCGCACTGGAAGACGGGCGCCAGCTTTGCCTGCCGATCCGCGTGCTGGCTGATGGCGAACATGCCCTCGCCTCGCTGATCGTCAACCAGGCAAGCTTCGCCGTGCTCGATGCGCTGGCCGAAGACCTCGCCGAAAAGATCAGGCCCATACGCATCGATGTCGTCGCCGGCCTACCGACGCTCGGCCTGACGCTTGCCGCGGCAGTCGCGCAAAAGCTCGGCCACGCCCGCTACGTCCCGCTCGGCACCTCGCGCAAATTCTGGTACCGCGACGAACTCTCCGTTGCCCTGTCCTCGATCACGACGCCGACACAGGAAAAGCGTCTCTATATCGATCCGCGCATGCTGCCGCTGCTGAGCGGGCGGCGCGTCGGCCTGATTGATGACGTCATTTCCAGCGGCGCATCGATTGTCTCGGGTCTTAATCTGCTGACGGCCTGCGGCATCGAACCCGTCGTCATCGGTGCGGCCATGCTGCAATCCGAGCGCTGGCGCGAAAGCCTCGCAGCCGCCGGGCCGCAATGGATCACGCGCATCGTCAGCGTTTTCGCAACGCCCATTCTGAAGCGCAACGCCGCCGGCCGGTGGCAGGCACCCGCACGACCGTAGACGTGAGGATTGTTCGATCTTTGCCGGCCGGCGCCTCTGTACAGCCGGTGAGGAACGATTACAGTCCGCTCGACGCGTGTCACCCGGAAGCGTGCAGCGGTTTCCGGATAGCGACATATTTCAACCGATGAAACACCGGATCTGCCCATGTCGTTCGAGCAAGCATCCCTGCTGATCCTTCTGCTGGCGATGCTCGTTCTCTTCTCCTTCGAGCGCATCCGCATCGAGGTGATTGCGATTGCCGGCCTGCTCGCCGGTTATGCGCTCGGCCTTTATCCGGCCGACCAGATTTTCGCGGGCTTCGCCAGCCCCGTCGTCATCACCGTCATCGAAATCCTGCTGATCGTTCAGGTGCTGGCGCGCGCCAAGCTCTTCGACAATCTCGCCGCACGATGGGCGGCCGCAAGACCATCGCCCTTCAAGGTCATATCGGGCACGTCCTCGCTCGCCGGCTTCATTTCCATCTTCATGAACAATATCGGCGCCTTTGCGATCACGCTGCCGGTGGCGCTGCGGCTCGGCGTGGTGCTGTCGACCCCTCGCCGTCAGCTCGTCATGCCGGTCTCGTTTGCCGCCCTGCTCGGCGGTCTGGTCTCGCTGATCGGCACGCCGGCCAACCTGCTCGTCAGCGACGCGCTCGCCAAGGCAACCGGAGCAGGCTTTCGCTTCTTCGATTTCGCCTATGTCGGCCTGCCGGTCGCAATCGCCGGCATTTTGCTCATCGCCTTTCGCGTCCGGCGCCTGTTTCCGGAACCCGACGCAGTGCCGGCAACGATCTCCCCGGGTACGCGCCGCATCGTCGTCGAACGTCGCGTCCCGGACGCTTCTCCGCTGATCGGCACCCGGCTTTCCGAGTGTCCAACCCGCTTCGCCATCAAGCCGCATGCGCTGATCCGTGGCGACAATTTCGTTTTTGGTCCGCTCGACCAGTTGGTCATCAACGCCGGCGACGTATTGCTGGCCGAAGGCGCCGATGGCGTCTTCGCCGGCCTTGCCGCCGCACAGGCGCTAATCGCCGATATCCATCCGAATGGTCTGCCGCCGGATTTTACCCGAGTCGAAACCGTCGTGATGCCGGAAAGCACGCTGGTCGGTTCGCGCGTCCGCTCGCTCGAAGTCTTTCACCATCGCGGCATCGCAGTCACTGCTCTTTCCATGCGTACCCCGCGCATCGAAGGCCGCTTCCTCGATTTGCAGCTGTCGATCGGCGATATTTTGACGCTGGAAGGGCCGCGCATGGCCATTGCCGAAGCGTTGGAGGAAAGCGAGTGCCTGCCGCTCGCCCCGACGGCTTCAGCCGAACCGGCGCTGCTCTCCTGGCGGCCCTTCGCGCTGTTTGCCTGCGGCGTCGCTGCGTCGGCGGCCGGCTTGCATCCCGAGGTCGCTTTTGCCGGCGTCGTGCTCGTCCTCGCCCTGCTCAACCATCTCAACATCCGCCAGGCGATGGCCGACCTCAACTGGCCGATCATCATCATGCTCGCAGCGATGATCCCAATCGGCCAGGCGGTGGCAAGCACCGGGACAGCCGAAGCGATCGCCGGCTGGCTGAGCCTCGTCGTGCCGATCAGCCATCCGCTCTCCGGCATCGCCCTCATCCTCTTCCTCGCCATGGCGCTGACGCCCTTCGTCAACAATGCGACGGTCGCAATCGTGCTGACGCCGATCGCGCTCGAATTTGCAAGGACCGGGCGACATGCGCCCGACGCCTATCTGATCGCGGTAGCCGTCGGCGCCTCTCTCGATTTCCTGACGCCCTTCGGCCATCACAACAATACGCTTGCAATGGGAATCGGCGGCTACCGTTTCAGCGATTTCCTGCGCGCCGGCTGGCCGCTCGCCGTCGCAAGTTACGGCCTTGCTCTGTTTCTCCTGGCTCTGTTCTGGCTGTGATGCGATATTTTGTCCTTAAATCGATTCCGATTTCAGGAATTATGCAGTAGAGCAGGAAGCCTTCAGCTAAACACAAGGACAGTCGAGCGCCGTGCGAATCCTCTCCGAAGCCCATTTCCCGGAATTGCCGAATTACTATCGCGGCAAGGTGCGCGAGAATTACGATCTACCGGACGGACGCCGCATCATCATCAGCACCGACCGGCTAAGCGCCTTCGATCGAATCCTCACCTGCATCCCCTATAAGGGCCAGGTGCTGACTGAGACCGCGCGCTATTGGTTCGAAGCGACGAAGGACATCTGCCCGAACCACGTCATCGACTATCCCGATCCGAATGTCGTCATCGGCAAGCGGCTCGACATCCTGCCGGTCGAGATCGTCGTGCGCGGATACCTTGCCGGCACCACCGGCACCTCGATCCTGACGCTCTACAAGAAGGGTGAGCGCGAAATGTACGGCATGCGCCTGCCGGACGGCATGCGCGATAACCAGATTCTGCCCGAACCCGTCATCACGCCGACCAGCAAGGAATTCGACGGCGGTCATGACGAGCCGCTGACGCCTGCCGAAATCGTCGAGCGCGGCCTTCTGACCAAGGAGCAGTGGGAGACGCTCTCCGGATATGCGCTTGCACTCTTTGCCCGCGGCCAGGCAATGGCCGCCGAACGCGGCCTGATCCTCGTCGACACCAAATATGAATTCGGCACCGACGGCGACGGCAACATCATCCTCGCCGATGAGATCCACACACCTGACAGCAGCCGTTACTGGCTCGCAGAAAGCTATCCGGCGAGCTTCGCGGCCGGAAAACGGCCGGAAAGTTTCGACAAGGATTTCGTCCGAGCCTGGGTGGCGGAACGTTGCGATCCCTATAAGGACGAAATCCCCGAAATTCCCCTCGAGCTGATCGAGCAGACCTCGGCCGTCTACATCAAGGCCTACGAGTCGATCACCGGCGAACGCTTTGTTCCCGACGACAGCGGCGAGACGCCGCTTGCCCGTGTCCGAAACAACCTCTCACGCTATTTCCCTTGAAAAAGACGGCACACAAGGCCGCCGGGCCGAGCATCGGCTTGGCAGCTTTCGCGCAATCGCGCTAGAGCATGATGCCGAAAAGTGTGAGCGGTTTTTGGATGACATCATGCTCTAACTCTTTAATTTAGAACAGGATTCAGATTTTAGGCCGACCCGGCCTAAAATCATCCTGTTCTAGCATCAGCAAAAAGGAACCCGGGCACGGCCCGGCGGGGGACAGATGGCGAGGAGGCCGAGACGCAAGGCCGAGGAAACGCGACAGGACATTCTCTGCATGGCGGAGATGTTGTATCGCGAGCGCGGCTACGTCGCGGTGTCGATCGCCGATATCGCCGGCGCGCTCAACATGTCGCCCGCCAACGTCTTCAAGCATTTTCACTCCAAGGTCGCGCTGGTGGATGCCATTGCCGGACGACATCTCGACAATGCTGCCGAGCGCTTCGCTCCCCTCGACCAGGATATGCCCGCGAAAGAGCAACTCGACCGCTTCGTCCTGCGCCTGCTGGATGGCCATCTGCAGGATATACAGAAAAGCCCCTACATCTTTGAAATGGTGCTTTCGACCATCGAGGCCAAACTCGAAGCCGGCATTCGCTATCGCGCCCGCATCGAGGAAAATCTCGGCGAGATCATCCGCAAAGGTGTTGCAGAAGGCCGTTACCATTGCGGCAACCCCGAACGGGCAGCGCATGTTGTCGCCGATATGCTTGCCTGCGTGCTGCATCCCGTGCTCATCGTCCGCGACGACAAGGAGACACTGGTGCAGCGTGCGGGGGAAATCGTCAGCTTCGTCGATGCCGCACTGCAAAATAGCGCTTGCTAAGTGACGATTGCTGACTTACGTCACTTCGTAAAGCTTTTCTTAGACTCGGGGATAATGGCACCTGAAGCCAGACCGATCCTGTCGCTTGTATATGCCTGAGCTGGCTCGGCTGAGTGCATGGATCGAAGGCAATTGCCACCGCATGAGGAAATTCAGAATGATACGGCGTGCCCTGATTATCTCCTCGGCCCTGGTGGCCGGCGCATTGCTTGGCGCCTGCAGCGACAACGCCGGCAAGCCTGCCGGCAATGCCGGCGCAGGCGCGGCGCAGCAGGCATCGCCCGTCGGCGTGGTCGCGCTGAAGAAGGCTAGTTTTCCTGTTACCACGATCCTTCCCGGCCGCGCCGAAGCCTTCCAGACGGCCGATATCCGGCCGCAGGTGAGCGGCATGATCCGCGAAATCGCCTTCAGGGAAGGCGGCGAGATCAAGAAGGGCGACCTTCTCTATCAGATCGAGGATGCGCCCTATATCGCCGCTGTCGAGCAGGCCAAGGCGGCGATCTCCAAGGCCGAGGCGAGCGTGCCGAGTGCCGAAAGCAATCTCGAACGCTACCAGCGCCTCGTCGGCAGCGGCGCCACGCAGATCGAATACGAGACGGCCAGGACGACGCTTCTTCAGGCGAAGGCCGAAGTCGAGTCGGCAAAGGCAGCCCTTTCCGCCGCGCAGATCGATCTCGATCACACCAAGATCGTCGCGCCCTTCGACGGCATCATCGACCAGACGGCCTACAATGTCGGCAACGTCGTCTCTGCCAACCAGACGACGGCGCTGACGACGATCCGCCAGCTCGACCCGATCTATATCTCGCTGACGGAATCGAGCACCAACCTTTTAAGGCTGCGCGATGCCATGGCAGCCGGCGATATCAAGGGCGCGGAGAACGTTGCCTTCCATCTGATTCTCGAAAACGGCAAGGAATACAACCAACAGGGCAGGCTCGACATGTCGAAGCAGGTGGTCAGTGAGACCACAGGCACCTTCATCATCCGCGTGCTCTTCCCCAATCCCGATCGCATCGTCCTGCCCGGCATGTATGTCCGCGCAACCGTCGAACTCGGCGCCGAGGCCGGTTATGCGCTGCCGCAGCTGGCGACGAGCCGTGATGCCAACGGCCGGCTGACGGCGCAGTTCATTTCCGCTGACGGCAAAGTCGAAATCCGCGCCTTCGAGAACAGCTCGCCCTCCAACAATTCCTGGCTGGTGACCGAAGGCATCAAGGACGGCGATCAATTGATCGTCACCGGTCTGCAGTCGGTGACGGCAGGCATGCCGGTAACGCCGGTCCCGATGAAGATCAACGACAACGGTGTGGTCGTGCCTGCCGAGCAGCCCGCGGCCGGTGACGCTGGGAGGCCCGCAGCGAAATAATCGCTCCGGGTCCGCATCGTCACCGTCTCAGCCGCACAGGAACAACCGATGGCCAAGTTTTTCATCCGACGTCCGATTTTCGCCTGGGTCATTGCGATCACCATCATGCTCGCCGGCCTGCTGGCGATCTACACCCTGTCGATCTCGCAATATCCCGACATCGCCCCGACGACGGTCCGCATCAACGCCACCTATCGTGGCGCCAGCGCCGAGACCGTCGAGAAATCGGTGACGACGATCATCGAGGACGGCATGACCGGCCTCGACGATCTCACCTACATGACCTCGACCTCGTCGACCGGCTCGGCCAGCGTCCAGCTCACCTTCGGAACCAGCATCGATCCCGATATCGCCCAGGTACAGGTGCAGAACAAGCTGCAGCTCGTTCAATCGCAGCTTCCGGGCGACGTCATCGATGCCGGCATCAGCGTGACGCGCTCGACCTCGAGCATCCTTCTCGTCGGCTCGCTCGTTTCGACCGATGGCAAGCGCAATTCGGTCGATCTCGGCAACATCATGTCGACCTCCATCGAGGATCAGATCCAGCGCCTGGAAGGCGTCGGCAGCATCAACGTCTTCGGTTCGGGATACGCCATGCGCGTCTGGCTCGATCCCTTCAAGCTGTTGAAATATCAGCTGACGCCGAGCGACGTCACAGCGGCGATCCAGGCGCAGAACACCCAGGTCTCGGTCGGCTCGCTCGGCGCCCAGCCGACGATTCCCGGCCAGCAGCTCAACGTCACTATCACCGCGCAAAGCCAGCTGACCACCGTCGCCGATTTCGAACACATCATTCTGAAGGTCGAAAAGGACGGCGCGACGGTGCGCCTGAGCGACGTCTCACGCATCGAGATCGGTCAGGAAAGTTACGGCGGCAGTTCGCGCTATAACGGCCTGCCCTCGAGCGGTTTTGCGGTCAATCTCGCGATCGGCGCCAACGCCATCGATACCGCTGCCCGCGTGCGCTCCGCGCTCGACGTCATCGGCCGCACCCTGCCGGAAGGTGTGAAGATCACCTATCCCTACGACACGACGCCCTTCGTGGAACTGTCGATCGAAAAGGTCGTGCATACGCTGATCGAGGCGATCGTCCTCGTCTTCGTGGTGCTGCTCGTCTTCCTGCAGAATCTGCGCGCGACGCTGATACCGACCATTGCCGTTCCCGTGGTACTGCTCGGCACTTTCGGAGTGCTGGCGGCGACCGGTTATTCCATCAATACGCTGACGATGTTCGCCATGGTTCTGGCGATCGGCCTTCTCGTCGACGACGCGATCGTCGTCGTCGAAAACGTCGAGCGCATCATGTCCGAAGAGAAGCTTTCGCCGCTCGAGGCGACGGAAAAATCGATGGGCGAGATCACCGGCGCCATCGTCGGCATCGCGCTCGTGCTGACCGCCGTCTTCATTCCAATGGCCTTCTTCGGCGGCTCGACCGGTATCATCTATCGCCAGTTCTCGATCACCATCGTCTCGGCCATGCTGCTGTCGGCGCTCGTCGCCATCGTGCTGACGCCGGCACTCTGCGCCACGATGCTGAAGCCTGTCAGCGAGCACAGGAAGCATCGCGTCGGCGACTGGTTCAACCGCAACTTCACGCGCTCGACCAACGGCTATGTCAGAACCATCGGCTATCTTCTGAAGCGGCCGATCCGCGTCATGCTGGTCTTCCTTCTCATCGGCGCCGGCTGCGCCTATCTCTTCACCCGCCTGCCGAGCTCCTTCCTGCCGCAGGAAGACCAGGGCGTGCTGCTGACCATCGTCACCACGCCGCCGGGCTCGACCACGCAGCAGACCCAGGCGGTCGTCGAGAAGGTCGAAAACTACTATCGCGAAAACGAGAAGGATGCCGTCGAGTCCGTCTTCGGCGCGCTGGGCTTCGGCTTCAGCGGCTCCGGACAGAACAGCGCCATCGTCTTCACCAAGCTCAAGGATTTCTCGCAGCGCACCGATCCCAATCTGAGCGCCCAATCGGTCGTCAGCCGGGCCCTGCGCAGCTTCTTTGCGATGCGTGAGGCGCAGGTCTTCGCGCTTCTGCCGCCGGCAATCCAGGGCCTCGGCGTGTCGAGCGGCTTTTCCATGTATCTCGTCGACACCGGCGGCCATGGCAATGACGCCCTGACAGCGGCCTCCAAACGGCTGATCCAGATGGGCAACTCGTCAGGCAAGGTCGTGGCGCTGCGCAGCAGCAACAAGGAGGTCGAGCCGCAGATGCGCATTGTGCTCGATCAGGAAAAGATCGGCGCCATGGGCGTCGACATCGCCTCGGTCAATTCGATGTTGTCGATCATCTTCACCGGCCGCGACGTCAACGACTTCACGCTGAACGGCGAGATCAAGCCGGTCTATGTCCAAGGCGACGCGCCCTTCCGCATGCAGCCGGACGATCTCAATCACTGGTATGCCCGCAACAATTCAGGCGAAATGGTGCCCTTCTCCGCCTTCACCAAAACCGAATGGGTGAAGGGTGCACCTTCGCTTGCCCGTTTCAACGCCGTCAGCGCCATCCCGCTCGACGGCGCCTCGGCGCCCGGCGTGTCCTCCGGCGATGCGATGAACGAAATGGAAGCGCTGACCGAACAGCTCGGCGGCGGCTACACCGTCGCCTGGCAGGGCATCTCCTATCAGGAACGCCTTTCCGGCTCGCAAGCGCCGATGCTCTATGCGATTTCCGTTCTCGTCGTCTTCCTCTGCCTGGCAGCGCTTTACGAAAGCTGGTCGATTCCCTTCTCGGTGATCATGGCCGTGCCCGTCGGCATTCTCGGCGCGCTGACGGCGGCAACGCTTTTCGGCCAGGCGAACGACGTCTATTTCAAGGTCGGCTTGCTCACCACGATCGGGCTTGCGGCGAAGAATGCGATTCTGATCGTCGAATTCGCCAAGGATCGGATGGAGAGTGGTATGGGCCTCTATGAGGCGACGCTGGAAGCAGCGAGATTGCGCCTGCGGCCGATCATCATGACCTCGCTCGCCTTCATTCTCGGTGTCGTGCCGCTGGCGATCGCCACAGGCGCGGGCTCGGCGGCCCAGAATGCCATCGGCATCGGCGTCCTCGGCGGCATGCTGGCGGCGACGATGCTCGGAATTTTCTTCGTGCCGTCCTTTTTCGTCGTCATCCGACGCATCTTTGCCACACGCGGCAAAAATGCGGCAGCTGTGTGATATAAATGCACTGTGATAATGCTGTTCCGATTGCTACATTGCGCCCGACTGCTTCGGTGTGTGTTTTCAAGTGGGACAAAAGGCGCGGCGCGCCGATAGTGAAGCATGAAGCTTCGGACAAGAATTGACTTGCTCGAGTACAGGAAGAAATGAATGGTATCTCTTCGTTTTGCCACACCGGCATTGTTATTATTATTGTCGGGCTGCGTCGTAGGCCCGGATCATGCTCCTCCTGAAATGCCGCTGCCCGCCAAATTCGGAGAAGGCGGAACGAAGAGTGTCGGCGACGTTGCCACCGCAGCCTGGTGGACCGCTTTCAAGGACCCCAAGCTGAATGGCTATGTCCAGGCCGGCCTCGAGCAGAACCTGACCGTCCAGCAGGCGATCGAGCGCATCAATGCAGCTTCCGCCAACGTTACCGTCGCCGGCGCAGGCGGCCTGCCGAACCTCAACGTCGGCGCCTCGCACACGATCAGCGGCCAGAAGGGCGAACTGCGCACGCAGTTCGACACGCGCAACACCAGTGCCGGCGAAGTTCAGCTGAGCTGGCTGCTCGATCTCTTCGGCCTCTATAAGCGCAGCACCGAGAGCGCGGTCGCTTCGCTCGATTCGGCCTACGCATCCGCCGATGTCGCCAAGCTGACCCTCGTGCAGGATCTCGTCTCGAGCTACATCGATGTTCGCTTTTATCAGCAGCGCCTGGCGCTTTCGAAGGCCAACCTGAAATCTCGTCAGGAAACCTACGAGCTGACGAAATTCCAGCTTGAAGCCGGCGCCGCCTCGCGGCTCGACGTCGTCCAGGCCGAGGGTCTCGTACAATCGACGCTCGCCGAAATTCCCGGCCTCGAGACCAACATCCGCGTATCGGCCCATCACATCGCCACGCTGCTTGGCCTGCCGGCCTCGGCGCTTGTGAACGAATTGCTGAGGGGCGGTGGTCAGCCGGTATACCGCGGCGGCATCAACTCCGGCATCCCGGCAGACCTGATCCGCAACCGTCCCGACATTCGCGTCGCGGAGCGTGATCTCGCTGCCGCAACGGCCAATATCGGCGTTGCCGAGGCGCAGCTTTATCCGAGCATCTCGCTCAGCGGCTCGATCTCGCCCTCCTATATCAACCAAAGGGGTGTCCATGGCGCTCTGACGCCTTGGTCCTTTGGACCGACGCTGAACCTGCCGATCCTCGACGGCGGCCGCCTGCGCGCCAACGTCAAGTCGGCACAGTCTGAAGCCGCGACCGCTTACCTCAACTGGAAATCGACGGTGCTGACCGCCGTCGAGCAGGTCGAGAATGCGCTCGCCGCCGTCCGCCGCGACGCCCGCACGGTCGCTGCCCTTCAGGCCCAGGTAAAGACGACGCAGGAAACGCTCGAACTTTCCACAGCATCCTATAAGGACGGCGCCTCCTCGCTGCTCGACGTTCTCGACGCGCAGCGCCAGGTTTCGCTCGCCCAGGCAAGCCTTGCCCAGGCGGTCCAGCAGATGGCCAAGGACTATGTCTCGCTGAACATCGCAGTCGGTGGCGGCTATGCGCCCGGCGGCAAGACCACCGCGCCGGTGAAGCCTGAGCCGGCGAAGGCCAAGAGCTGATCGGCTCGCCGCCTTTCTTGAAATACGGAGCCCCGCGATCGTCTCGCGGGGCTTTTTTCATGCCGGTTCTGCATTGGATAATTGCGGAGCAGAGGAATTTGGATTCGACAAGCGGCGGCCGCTGATATAGGACTGATTAAACGATTAATCAGGCAGCCTGAATCATGACTTCATCGCGCCCGGGACCGAACCTCAGCAGGATAGCGACTTCGCTCGGTGTCTCTATTGCCACGGTCTCCAATGCGCTTTCCGGCAAAGGCCGGGTCTCCGGCCAATTGGTCGAAAGAATTCGCGAGCATGCCGCCGAGCTCGGTTATGTCCCGAGCCAGGCCGGCCGCGCGCTGCGAACCGGCCGCAGCGGTGTTATCGGCCTGGTGCTGCCCGACATCGCCAATCCACTGTTCCCGAAGATCGCGCAGGCGATCGAATTCGCAGCCTCCGCCGCAGGTTATGGCGTGCTGATCGCGGATTCCCGCGGCGATGCCGCCACCCAGGCCGAGGCGATCAACCGCCTGGTCGAACGCGGCGTCGATGGCATGGTCATCATCCCCCGCCGCGCCACCCGCATTTCGTCTGCCGCCTGTCCGGTCGCCGTCATCGACACGCCTTCGGCGCCGGGCAACACCGTTTCCGCCGATCATTGGCAGGGCGGGCGTGAAATTGCCCTCCATCTCGCCGATCTCGGCCACCAGCGCATCCTCATCATCGGCAACAACCAGGAATCCAGCGTCCAGAACGACCGCGCCGGCGGCATGCACGCCGGTCTGCGCCCCGGCATGCAGGCTGAAACCCTGTGGATCGACAAGCTGGAGCGGGATGGCGGCAGCGGCTGTCCGCTCGGCCTTGCCGAAAGGGTGAGACAGGGTTTCACAGCTTTCGCGGCCCTCTCCGATCTGCAGGCGCTACGCGCGCTAACGGAGCTGCAGCAGGCCGGCATCAACGTTCCCGCCGATGTCAGCGTCACCGGCTTCGATGACCTTATCTGGTCGCCTGTTGTCACGCCGTCCCTGACGACGGTCAGGATGGACATGGACAGGATTGCCGGGATTGCCGTGTCCGCTCTCGCCGATACGATAAGCAAAAGCCGCGCCCGGGAGGGAATGCTCGTTACCGCGGAGATCGAACGTGTCGCCATGCAATTGATCGTCCGCCAATCATCCGGGCCTTGTGAACCCCGCACTAAAAACCTCAGAGATGGAGAACACGTAAGATGAAAAAAGCTCTCATTGCTTCAGTGGCGCTTGCGGCGCTATCGCCGTTGAGTGCGGCTGCCGCCGAACGGACGCTGACCATTTCCGTCTATGCCTTCGCCCAGGACGATTTCAAGGCGCTGGTCTACGAACCCTTCGAAGCCCAATGCGGCTGCAAGCTGGTGGTCGAGACCGGCAACAGCGTCGAGCGCCTGGCCAAGATGGAAGCCAACAAGGCCAGTCCTGTCGTCGATCTCGCCGCCGTTTCGATGGCCGATGCGCTGGCCGCCGCGCGCGCCGGCCTGATCGACAAGGTCGATACTGCAAAACTTTCCAATTTCGCCAAGCTGTACGACATAGCCAAGGACCCGAACGACGACGGCATGAGTGTCGGCTACACCTTTTACGCCACGTCGATCGCCTACCGCTCCGACAAGATGAAGATCGACTCCTGGGCCGATCTGCTGAAGCCGGAATATGTCGGCCATGTCGCCTTCCCCAATGTCACCACCAACCAGGGCCCCCCGGCGCTCTATATGCTGGGCCTGGCGCTCGGCAAGGACACGCCGGATCTCAAGGGGCCGATCGAGGCACTGGGCGAGAAGAAGGACGACATCGTCACCTTTTACGAAAAATCCTCCCAGCTGGTGCAGCTCATGCAGCAGGAGGAAATTTGGGCGGCTCCCATCGGCCGCTTCTCCTGGGCTGGCTTCACCAAGCTCGACGTGCCCGTTGCCTGGGCAACCCCGAAAGAGGGTCAGACCGGCGGCATGAACGTGCTGGTGCTGACCAAGGGTTCGAAGAACCAGGATCTCGCCCTGCAGTTCATGGATTTCTGGCTCTCGACCGAAACCCAGACCAAACTCGCCGAGAAGCTGATCGACAGCCCCGCCAACAGCGAGGTCAAGCTTTCCGAAGCGGCGGCCAACAACCTCACCTATGGCGAACAAACGGCCAAGAGCCTCAAGCTCATTCCGTCCGCTATCGCCCTCGACAACCGTGCCGGCTGGCTGAAGAGCTGGAACGAAAAGGTCGGCCAGTAAACTCCCTGAGTGAAGACAGGTCCCGGCGCCCCTGCCGGGATCGCGATCCCATCGATCGAAAGGCGCCTTATGTTCCAGAACCGCGCAGAAGCCCTGGCGCTTGCCCTGCCGGCAGCCGTCTTTGCAACCCTGGTCTTTCTGCTGCCCGTCGCAATCCTGCTGTCGGAGGGCTTCCGCGCCGGTGGCGGCTGGACGCTGTCGGCCTATACCGATTTCTTTTCCGGGACGCTGAACCGCACCGTATTCCTGCGCTCCTTCCGGCTCGGCCTCGAAGTCACCGCCGTCTCGGCTGTCATCGGTTATGCCGCGGCCTTCGCCATCGTCAACCTGCCGGCGAAGGGCAAAGGGCGGATGATCGGCCTCGTCACCCTGCCGCTGATGATCTCGCCGGTGGCGCGCACCTATGCCTGGATCGTCATTCTCGGCCGCACCGGCATCGTCAACCAGGCGATCACAGGCCTGGGTTTCAGTGCCGAACCGCTGCGCCTGCTGTTCACCGAAACCGCCGTCTTCATCGGTCTGCTGCAGCTCTTCCTGCCGCTGATGATCCTGTCGCTGATCAGCGCGCTTGAAAACATGCCGAGGGATGCGATCCCCGCCGCCCGTGTGCTTGGCGCCAACTGGTTCCAGGTCTTCTGGAAGGTCGTCCTGCCGCTGACCCGCGAAGGGCTCGTCATCGGCGGCACGCTTGTCTTCACCGGCTCATTGACGGCTTATATCACCCCCGCCGTGCTTGGCGGTTCCAAGGTGCTGATGCTCGAAACCCTGATGTACCAGCAGGTTTCCGTCGCCAATGATTTCGTCTCGGCAAGCGTCATCGCCTTCATCCTGATCGTCATGAGCTTTGCCGCCAATATCCTGCTGAAACGCCTCGCGACGGCGAGGAGCCGCCGATGACCCTCCGCCTGTTTTCGCCCATCGTGCTTTTCCTGCTGCTGGTCTTCCTGATCGGCCCGTTCCTGATCATCATCGCCGCCTCGCTCTCGGCAGGCGATACGCTGGCCTTCCCGCCGCAGGGCCTGTCGCTGCGCTGGGTGACGAAGGTCTTCACCGTTGAAAGCTTCCGCGACAGCTTCGCCATGTCGATGTTCCTCGCCGTCTTCGGAACGCTCGCGGCCCTCGTCCTAGGCATCCCGGCCGCCTACGCCTTGTCGCGTTACCGGCTGCCGGCGGCAGAAACGGTCCGCACCGTCGTCTCGCTGCCGATCATCGTTCCCGGCATTATCGTCGGCCTGGCATTGCTGCGTTATCTCGTCGTTCCCTTTGGCTTCAACATCACGCTCGCCCTTTTCTTCGCTCACGCGGCGCTGGTGCTGCCCTATGCCGTGCGTGTCGTCTCCGCGAGCCTCGACAATCTGCGTTCGGATATCGAGGAAGCGGCCGTCCTGCTTGGCTCCTCCAGGCTCGGCGCCTTCTTCCGCGTGGTGATGCCGAATATCCGCGGCGGCATTCTGGCCGCCTTCATCCTCGGCTTCGTCACCAGCTTCAATCAGGTGCCGGTCTCGCTCTTCCTCTCCGGCCCCGGTGTGCGCACACTGCCGATCGACATGCTGGGTTACATGGAAACCACTTACGACCCGTCCATCGCGGCACTCTCCGCCCTTCTCGCCTTCCTCTCGATCGGCATCGTCTTCCTCGCCGAGCGCTTCCTGGGATTTTCGCGTTATGTCTGATGCCTATCTCAAACTCGACAAGCTGACGCTCGCTTATGGCGATACGGTCGCGGTGAAGGATCTCGATCTTGCGATCGGCAAGGGCGAACTGGTCGCCCTTCTCGGCCCCTCCGGCTGTGGCAAGACGACGACGATGCGCGCCATTGCCGGCCTGCTGACGCCGGCTTCCGGCCGCATCGGTCTCGACGGCGCCGATATTACCCGCGTCTCCGCCAACAAGCGCGCCGTCGGCCTCGTCTTCCAATCCTACGCGCTGTTTCCGCATCTGACGGTTTACGAGAACGTCGCTTTCGGCCTGCGGCTCAAGGGCATTTCGGGCGCCGATCTCGATGCCCGCGTCGGCGCCGGCCTGAAATCCGTCGGCTTGACCGCCTTCGCCGGCCGCAAGCCCGCCGAACTCTCCGGCGGCCAGCAGCAGCGCGTGGCGCTCGCCCGCTCGATGGTCATGGAGCCGAAAGTACTGTTGCTCGACGAGCCGCTTTCCAATCTCGACGCCCGTCTTCGCCTGGAAATGCGCGCCGAATTGCAGCGCGTGCAGAAGGAGACCGGCGTCACGATGATCTTCGTCACCCACGACCAGGTGGAGGCCCTGGCGCTCGCCGACCGCATCGTCGTCATGCTGAACGGCGGCATCGAGCAGATCGGCACGCCGGAGGAGATCTACAACAACCCGGCCTCCGCCTTCGTCGCCGATTTCGTCGGCTTCGAAAATGTCTTCGCGCTGAAGGATGGAAAGCTTGCGACGCCGAACGGCCCGGTCGCCCTTTCCGGCGCGGCGCCGGATTCTGCGGCGGGCCTCGCCTGGCGTCCGCGCGCGGTGATCCTCGGCTCCGGTCAATTTCACGGCACCGTGCGCGGCACGTCTTTCGCCGGCAACACCCGCGAATATCTCCTCGATACGCCGCTCGGGCCCATCAAGGCCGAAATCGATGCGGGCCTGCCGCCGCACGAGATCGGCAGTGCACTCGCCTTCGACCTGCCGGTCGCCGGCGCGGCCAACCTCAAACGGTTCGGGTGAAATCATGGGCGTCTGGATCGATACGGACATGGGCTTCGACGACATCGCCGCGATTTTGGTGGTGGGGCAATCGGAATATGAGATCGACGGCGTCTCGCTGGTCTTCGGCAATACGCCGCTGCCGCAGGTCAGAATGAATGCCGCCGGCGCCGCCAGTGCCTTCGGCTGGACGTTCCCCATTCATACCGGCCGCGCCATGCCGGTTCTCGGCACGCTCGAAACCGCTCAGGCGATCCTCGGAAAAACCGGCATCCCGACATCAGGCAAAAGCCTGCCGGAGGCGCCTGCCCTTGCCGAAAGCGATGCCTTCGCCGCGCTCTGCCGCTGGTTGGAAGGCCAGGGCCGGCACCGCATCCTGGCGCTCGGGCCGCTGACCAATATCGCTGCCGTGGCGCTCGCCCGCCCCCATCTCGCCACCCGCATCGACGACCTCGTCTGGATGGGCGGCGGCGTCACATCAGGTAATCACACGGCGTCTGCCGAATTCAACGCGCTTGCCGATCCCGAGGCGCTTGCGATCGTCATCGCCCATGGCCTGCCGCTGCGCATGGTCGATCTCGACCTCTGCCGCAAGGTATTGGCAAGGCCGGAGGATGCCGAGCCGGTGCGCCATGCCGGCGGCGCCAATGCCGAACTGATCGCCGATATGTTTTCCGGTTATATCGGCATCGGCACCAGCCGTGGCCGCCCGGGAATGGCGATCTACGATCCCACAGCCGCCGTCGCCTTCGTCGCCCCTGACATCGTCACCTTCCGCCCCGCGCGCATCGACGTCGAACTTCAGGGCGCCCTCACTCGCGGCCGCACCGTCGTCGAGACCCGTGCCACGCATGCGGCCTTCAATGCCCAATTCGCCGCCGACATCGATGCCGATAGGGCGCGCGCCATCATTCTCGCCGCCCTGGTCAACGAGGCCCGCAAATGAACACCACCCCTCGCCAGGAACCCGCCGATCTCAACGATCCCGCTTTGCGCGCCCGCGCCGTTGCGGCTGCGCGCGGCGATGCCCCCTTCGATATGCTGATCACCGGCGGCCGGTTGCTCGATGCGGTGACCGGCCTGATCCGGGACGCCGATATCGGTCTCGTCGGCGCGCTGATCGCCAGCGTCCATGCCCCGGCAAGCCGCACGGATGCCGTCGAGATTGTCGATGCGACAGGCAGCATCGTGACACCGGGCCTGATCGACACGCACATGCATGTCGAAAGTTCGATGGTGGCTCCCGCCGAATATGCGAGCGCCGTGCTGCCGCGCGGCGTCACCACGGTCGTCTGGGATCCGCATGAATTCGGTAATGTCCATGGCCTCGACGGTGTGCGCTGGGCGATCGAGGCGGCACGCGCGCTGCCGCTGCGCATGATCCTGCTTGCCCCCTCCTGCGTGCCGTCGGCACCCGGCCTGGAAATTGCCGGCGCCGATTTTGATGCCGCTGTCATCGCCGAGATGCTGCGCTCTTCCGCCGTCGGCGGCGTTGCCGAAGTCATGAACATGCGCGGCGTCATTGACGGCGATCCCCGTATGAGCGCCATCGTCAATGCCGGCCTTGCCTCCGGCAAGCTCGTCTGCGGCCATGCCCGCGGTCTCGAGGGCGCCGATCTCAACGCCTTCATGGCGGCTGGCGTCACCTCCGACCACGAACTCACCTCCGGCGCCGATCTCGCCGCCAAGCTTGCCGCCGGTCTGACGATCGAACTGCGCGGCTCGCACGACCATCTGCTGCAAGAATTCGTCGAGGTGCTGAACGGTCTCGGCCACCTGCCGCCCACCGTCACGCTCTGCACCGACGACGTTTTTCCCGATGAACTCTATGAGAGCGGCGGCCTCGACGACGTCGCCCGCCGGCTGGTGCGCTACGGCATGAAGCCGGAATGGGCGATCCGCGCCGCAACCTTCAATGCGGCACAGCGGCTGAAGCGCTCCGATCTCGGCCTTGTTGCCGCCGGTCGTCGCGCCGATCTCGTGCTTTTCGACGATCTCACGGAATTCCGGGCGCGGCTGGTCATCTCAGGCGGCCGCATCGTCGCCCGCAACGGCAGCATGGAGGCGGCCGTCCAGCGGCTTGATACGGCACCGCTTGAAAATTCGCTGAAGCTCCCGCCACTCGTCGAAAATGACTTCCTCATTCCATCCAAAGGCGCGCGCGTCCGCGTCGCCACCATCGACCGCCCGCGCTTCACCCAATGGGGCGAGGCCGAAACGGAGGTCCGGGACGGCTTCGTCGTGCCGCCGGCCGGCAGCGCCATGATCGCCGTCGCCCACCGCCACGGCAAGGCCGACGGCGTCCCGCGCATCGGCTTCCTCACCGGCTGGGGCGAATGGCGCGGCGCCTTCTGCACCACCGTCTCGCATGACAGCCACAACCTCACCGTCTTCGGCGGCAATGCGCGCGACATGGCGCTCGCCGCCAACGCCGTCATATCAGCCGGCGGCGGCATGGCGGTCGCCAGGGACGACAAGATCGAAGCGATCCTGTCACTGCCGCTCTCCGGCCTGGTGACCGGCGCCTCGCTGAAGGACACCGCTTCGGCCTTCGCCGGCATCCGCAAGGCCATGGACAAGATCGTCGACTGGAAACCGCCCTACCGCGTCTTCAAGGCTTGCTTCGGCGCAACGCTGGCCTGCAATGCCGGCCCGCACCAGACGGACAGGGGGATTGCGGATGTGGTGACGGGGAGAGTGATGGAAAGCCCGGTGCTGGAGATTTTGTAGGACTTGGTGAAATAGCGAGGTTCGTGCCAGGCGCCCCCTCATCCGCCCTACGGGCACCTTCTCCCCGAGGGGAGAAGAGGAATCGAGACGCCGCGGCATGTCTCTCTCCCCTCGGGGAGAAGGTGCCGGCAGGCGAATGAGGGGGCCGCAAACGCCAGCTAACCCCTCAACTCCCGCTCCACCAACGCCACCCAATAAGCCGCGCCATAGCCAAGCGCTTCATCGTTGAAATCATAAGCCGTGTTATGGTGAAGCGCTCCATCGACCGCCGGCCCGTTGCCGAGCCAGGCATAACAGCCCGGCGCGTTCTGCGCGAAGAAGGCGAAGTCGTCACCCGCCGTCGACGGCGGAAAGCTTGCTCGCACTTTTTCACCAAAGACCATCCCGGCAGCAGCAAGCGCCCGTGTAGTCGCATCCCGGTCATTGATCACCGGCGGAATGCGCCGCTCGAAACGGTAATCGGCTGATACGCCGTACATGGCAGCCGTTCCGCTAGCCAACCGGCCGATCTCTGTCGCCAGCTGGTCACGCACCTCAGGCGAATAGGCGCGTGCCGTGCCGCCGATCTCGACCACGTCGGGAATGACGTTCAGCGCCTTGGGATCACCTGCCTGCAGGAAGCAGGCGCTGACGACGGCCGGCTGCAACGGATCGACGACGCGTCCGACGATCGTCTGCAGCGATGACAGGAAGGTGCCGGCTGCCGTGATCGGATCACGGCCGAGATGCGGCTTGGCGCCGTGCGTGCCGATTCCGCGAAAGGTGACGTGCCAGCTGTCGGAAGAGGCAAGCTGCGGCCCCTCGACCACGGCGATCTCGTCGACTGCAAGCCCAGGCATATTGTGCAGCCCATAAACGCTGTCGCAAGGGAAAAGCCTGAAGAGCCCTTCGTCCACCATGCGCTTGGCGCCGCCGCGCCCCTCTTCGGCCGGCTGGAAGATGAAATGCACCGTGCCGGAAAAACCCCGTGTCGCCGCAAGATGCCGCGCGGCGCCGAGAAGCATCGCCGTATGGCCGTCATGACCGCAGGCATGCATCCTCCCAGGCACCGTCGACTTATAAGGCCGCTCCGCCGCCTCGGACATGGCGAGCGCATCCATGTCAGCCCTGAGCCCGATGCGGCGGGTGCCGTTGCCGACCTGCAGCGTGCCGACCACGCCGGTGCCGCCAAGGCCGCGATGCACGGCAATACCGGCTTCCTCCAGCAGCCTCGCGACAATGCCGGCGGTGCGCTCCTCCTCGAAACCGAGCTCGGGATGGGCATGCAGGTCACGTCGCAGGGCGGTGAGGAACGGCAGATCGTCCTTGATCCGGGCGGGGATGCTCATGGCCTGGATATCCTGTCGAGCGAACGGGCGCCCAGCCGGCGCCCGCGTCAGATCATTCCTTGTTTATCAAACGGATCGCAAGTTCAACCCCTCAGGCCTCCTCGACGAACACCTCCTCGCGCTTCTTCTTGACGCTCGGCAGGAAGACAACGATCAGAACGGCGACCGCGATCGCCAGCAGCGTGGCGCTGATCGGCCGGGTGACGAAGGTGGTCGGATCGCCGCGCGACAGGATCATGGCGCGCCTGAGGTTCTCTTCCAGAAGCGGCCCGAGCACAAAACCGAGCAGGAGCGGCGCCGGTTCGCAGCGAAGCTTTGCCAGCACATAGCCGATGAAGCCGAAGAAGGCGACGGCATAGAGGTCGTAGACGTTCGTATTGACGCTGTAGACCCCGATCGAGCAGAAGGCCATGATGACGGGGAAGAGCACATAATAGGGCACGGTCAATAGCTTGACCCAGAGCCCGATCAGCGGCAGGTTGAGGATCACGAGCATCAGATTGCCGATCCACATCGAGGCGATGATACCCCAGAACAGCGCCGGCTGCTCGGTGGCGACATTCGGCCCCGGCACGATGCCCTGGATGATCATCGCGCCGATCATCAGCGCCATGACGGGATTGGCCGGAATGCCGAGCGTCAGCAGCGGAATGAACGAAGTCTGCGCCCCGGCATTGTTGGCCGATTCCGGACCCGCCACACCGGCGACCGCGCCCTTGCCGAATTCCTGCGGCGTCTTCGACAGGCGTTTTTCCACCGTATAGGAGGCGAAGGAGGCAAGGATCGCGCCGCCACCCGGCAGGATGCCGAGCGCCGAGCCGATCGCCGTGCCGCGAATGACCGGCGCGATCATTTCCTTGAATTCCTGGCGCGAGGGCAAGAGACCCGAAACCTTGGCCACCAGCACCGTGCGGGTCGACTCGCCTTCGAGATTGCGCAGGATTTCCGCCACGCCGAAGACGCCGACTGCAAGCGCCACGAAGTTCAGCCCGTCGGCATATTCGCGGATGCCGAGCGTGAAGCGCGGCGTGCCGGTATAGATATCGGTTCCGACGAGGCCGAGCAGCAGCCCGAGCGCGACCATCGCCAGCGCCTTGACGACCGAGCCGTGCGCCAGCGCGATCGAGGAGACGAGGCCGACGATCATCAGCGAGAAATATTCCGCCGCACCGAATTGCAGCGCGATGTCGGTCAGCGGCGGTGCGAAGATCGCAACGAGAAAGGTCGAGACCGTGCCGGCGAAGAACGAGCCGAGCGCGGCGATCGCCAACGCCGCCCCCGCTCTGCCCTTGCGGGCCATCTGGTAGCCGTCGATCGCGGTGACGGCGGAAGAGGATTCGCCCGGCATATTGATGAGGATCGCCGTCGTCGAGCCGCCATATTGCGCGCCGTAATAGATGCCGGCGAGCATGATGAGCGAAGAGACCGGCTCGAGCTGAAAGGTGATCGGCAGAAGCATGGCGATCGTCGCCGTGGCGCCGATGCCGGGCAGTACGCCGATCAACGTGCCGAGCAGCACGCCGATCAGGCAGAAGAGAAGATTGTCGAGGGTTGCCGCGGTGGCAAAGCCAAGTGCGAGATTGCTGAAGAGATCCACCGTCGCCTCCTAGAACCGGACCCAGGGGCCGAAACGCTCGAACGGCAGCCCGAGCCCATAACTGAAGACGGCGACCGAAAAGATCGTCAGCAGCAGCGACAGAATGATCGCAGACACCACGTTCATCTTGCGCGACGCGAAGCAAGCGATGAAGGCGGTGAAAAACAGCGCCGGCGCAAAACCAAGCCCGCGCACGGTCAGCCCGAAGAAGACGGGAGCCGGCAGGATGAACAGCATGCCGCGCCAGGCGAAGACGTCGACCGGCTCACCTTCGACACGCAGCGCCTGAATGAAGATGATCGCGCCGAGCAGCACGAGCACGGTGGCCAGCACCAGCGGAAAATAACCCGGCCCCATGCGCAATGCCGTGCCGAGGTCGAGCGAAAGCGACTGGAAGGCGAAGAAGGCGCCGGTGGCGACGAAAAGCGCGCCGCAGATCGCATTGGTGGTATCGAAACTGATGGATTTCATGGTGTCTCCTGGAGTTGGAGATGGTTGACGTGATGCCGTCACAAAGGAGCTAGCTCCTCATCCGCCTGCTGACACCTTCTCCCCGTAAACGGGCAGAAGGGAACACACCGCAACCTCTCCGTTCCCGCCACGTCTCGCATGGCATGTCCCCTCTCCCCGCAAGCGGGGAGAGGGTTAGGGTGAGGGGCTCGCGCAGCATGTCTGGACGAGGATAATCCTCAGTCGGCATATTCGCCAGCAGCTTCGATCACCGGCTTCCAGCGGGCTATCTCGCTTTCGAGCTTGGCCTTCAGCGCAGCCGGCGTCGCATCGGCATCGGAAGACGGCGTCGTGCCCAGTTCGGCGAAGCGGGCGCCGACATTCGGATCCTTCAGCGCGACCTGCAGCGACTTCGACAGCCGTTCGTTGATCTCGGCCGGTGTGCCCTTCGGGGTATAGATGCCGTGCCAGATGCCGACTTCGAAGCCCGACAGGCCGGCTTCGACCGCCGTCGGAATGTCCTTCATCACGTCGAGGCGCTTCGGCGAGGTCACGGCATAGGCCTTGATTGTGCCGCCCGTTATTTGCTTCGTCGTGTTGGTCGTCTGGTCGCACATGATATCCACCTGGCCGCCGAGAAGATCGGTCATCGCAGGACCGGTGCCCTTGTAGGGAACGGTCGTCAGCTGGGTCTGGATGGCGCTCATGAACATCATGCCGCAGAGATGCGAAGCGGCGCCGATGCCGGCATTGGCGACCGTCACCTTGTCCTTGTTGGCCTTGACGTAGTCGATCAAGCCCTTGAGGTCGGCCGGCTCGAAGTCCTTGCGGGCGACGATCGTCATCGGCACCTCGGTGACGAGACCGACATAGTCGAAGGCGCCGAGCGTGTCATAGGCGAGCTTGCGGTAGAGCGTGGCGCTGGTCGCCATGCCGATATGGTGCAGGAGGATGGTGTATCCATCGGGATCGGCATTCGCCACCCGGCCGGCGCCGAGCGTGCCGCCGGCGCCGCCGACGTTCTCCACGACGATCTGCTGGCCGAGATCCTTCGACATGGATTCGGCGACGAGGCGTGCGACGGTATCGGTCGGGCCACCGGCCGCGAAGGGGACGACCATGGTGATGGTGCGCTCGGGATAGGTCTGCGCCGAAGCGGCGCCGGCGAGAAGAGAGACCGCGGCAGCCGCGGTCAGGCCGAGCATGGCCTTCAGGATTTTCATCGTTTCCTCCCTGATGAAACAAGCAAAGCCGCTGGCACATCCTCCGTGCCGGCGATGTCCTATTTGCCGCCCGGAAAAATCGAGCCGCAATCACCGCCACCGCCTCGACAAGATGATTCTATGACAGTGCGGCGCAGCATGGGTCGATTCGGAAACAAACGGCTGTTGCGATGGGTGGAAATCCACCCATCGCCATGCTGCAGGATCAGCCGTCGGTAAACAGCATCCGCTTGTCGAGGCCGTATTTCTGCATCTTTTCGTAGAGGGTCTTGCGGGAAATGCCGAGCGATTCATAGACCGGCCGGAGGCTGCCGCCATGCGCGACCAATGCGCTGGCGATGACGCCCCGCTCGAATTCGGCGACGCGTTCTGCAAGGCCGGTCGCCTCCTCGGCTTGCCGCCCGCCATTATCGAGACCAAGGATCAGACGGTCGGCGGCGTTTCTCAATTCGCGGACATTGCCGGGCCAGTCGCGCTGGGCAATGTCGGAGATCACCTCCGGCGGCACGGTGAGCTCGTCGCGGCCGTAGCGGGCGGCGGCCTCCCGCACCAGCTGCAGGAAAAGCAGCGGAACGTCCGCCCGCCGCTGCGACAGCGACGGCACGTGCAGCGTCGCGACGTTCAGTCGGTAGAGCAGATCGGCGCGAAAGCGGCCGGCTGCCACCTCCGCCTCGAGATCGACCTTGCTCGTCGCGATGAAGCGGACGTCGAGCGGCACGATCTCGTTCGATCCGAGCCTGGAAATCACCCGTTCCTGCAGCACCCGCAGGAACTTCGCCTGCAGGTCGAAGGGCATGGAGCCGATCTCGTCGAGCAGGATGGTGCCGCCGCGCCCGTGCTCGAATTTTCCGTAACGCGGCCTGACCGCTCCCGGAAAGGCGCCGGGCTCGTGACCGAAAAGCTCGCTCTCAATGAGGTTTGCCGGCAGCGCGGCGCAATTGATCGCAATGAACGGCCGACTTGCCCGGGCGCTGATGTCGTGAAGCGCGCGAGCCACCACTTCCTTGCCGGCCCCGGTCTCGCCGACAATAAGCGTATCGGCATCGCTCGCCCCGATCGCACGGATGCGGTAGCGCAGATCCACCATCACCTGCGTGCGTCCCGGTAGCCGCGCCTCGATATCGTCGCGTTTGCCGGCGACCGCCTTCAGCAGCCGGTTTTCGAGTACGAGGCCGCGTCGCTCCATCGCCCGGCGAATGACGCCGGCAAGCATCTCCGCCGTGAACGGCTTCTCGATGAAATCATAGGCGCCTTCGCGCATCGCCTTCACAGCAAGCTGCACATCGCCATGGCCGGTGACGAGAATGACCGGCACCTCCGGGTCGACCTCGCGGATCTTCTGCATCAGCGTCATACCGTCGATACCGGGCATGCGGATATCGCTGACGACGACGCCGGGAAAGCTGTAGCCGATCAGCTCGAGCACATGATCGCCGTTCGAAAAGGTCTCGACGCTGAAGCCGGAGAGCTCCAGCGCCTGCGCCGTCGAGCGGCGCAGCTCCTCCTCGTCGTCAACAAGCAGGATCTTCGCTTCGTTCATTCCGCCGCCTCCGGCATCAATCCTGCCGCCGACTGCAGCTCGATGCGGAACACCGCGCCCCCTTCGGGATGATTGGCGGCGGCCAGGCTGCCGCCGAAATCCTTGACGATGTTGTAGGAGATCGAAAGCCCCAGCCCGAGCCCCTTGCCGACGCCCTTCGTCGTGAAGAACGGATCGAAGATGCGCTCGGCGATCGCCGCCGGCACACCCGGCCCATGGTCGCGCACCGTCAGCACCACCTTGCCGGCCTCCTCGAAAGCCGAAACCTCGATGCGCCTGTCATCCAGCCCTTCCACCGCGTCGGCGGCATTGGAGATCACATTCACCAGCACCTGCTGCAGACGCACCGAACCGGCACGCACGACCGGCGGCCGTGTCCCGAGGTCGAGCCGAAGCTCGGCGTCCGCCGCTTTCAGCCGCCATGCGACGATTTCCAGCGTATCCCGCATCGCTTCGTCGAGAGGAACCGGCCCGAGCTTCTCGTTCGGCTTGCGGGCGAAGTTGCGCAGGTGCCGGCTGATCGAGGCCATGCGGTCGATCAGCCCGCCGATGCGTCTTATATTGTCGCGCGCCTCCTCCATTCGCCCGCGGTCGATCAGCACCGTGGCGCTGTCCGTATAGGTCTTGGCGGCGGCCAGCGGCTGGTTGAACTCATGCGAAAGAGCCGCCGACATTTGCCCCAGCCCGGCAAGCTTGCCGGCTTGAATCAGATCGGCCTGGGTCTGACGTAGCTGCTGTTCGGTCAGCCGCCGCTCCGAGATCTCCTCCTCGATGCGGCTGTTGACGCGGGCAAGATCGGCGGTGCGCTCCTCTACCCGCCGCTCCAGCTCGCCGCGCGCCTCGGCCTGCATCTGCATGCGCTCGGCAAGCCGCGCCCGCCGCTGGCGAAGCACGGCGACAGCAAGCGCGGCGATGCAGAGGATGAGGAAGACGGCGACCAGTGCGGTGCGCGCTTGAGCCCGGATGGAGCTCGTTTCCATCAGCACGTTTACGGTCCAGTCCTCGGCCGGCATGTAATGCGACAGCACCAGATATTCGCTCGCACCCCGGTCGCTTGCCAGCGTCATCAACTCGTGCTGTTCGAAGCGGTGGCGCGTCACCGGCAGCGCTGTCAGCCTGGCATTGGCATAACGCCGCGAGGCTTCCGTGCGGGCAATGCGGTCGGCCGTCAGCGGCAGGATCGCCCCGTAGAGCCATTCCGGGCTGCCCGACATGAAGATGATACCCTCCGGATCGGAGACGAAAATCTTGTACTCGCCGCCGCTCCAGGAGGATTCGATCATGTCGATATCGACCTTGAAGACGATGACGCCGCGAATGTCCGCCTCGACCCTGATCGGCGCCGAGAAATAATAGCCGCGTTTCAGCGAGGTCGTGCCGAGCGCATAAAACCGCGCCTGCCGGCCTTCGATCGCCTCCTGGAAATAGGGCCGATAGTTGAAATTCTGCCCGATGAAGCTTCCCGGTCCATCATAATTGCTGGCGGCGATCGTCTCCCCGTCCGGCTTCACCACATAAATGTCGGAGGATTTCAACAGCCCGTTGATCTCCTTGAGGTAGAGGTTGGCAGCATCACGCAGCGCCGTGTCGTCAGGCGCGCTGACCAGTTCCTTGATGTCGTCATGATCGGCAATCAGCGCCGGCAGCGCCTCGTAGCGGTTGAGATGGCCGCTGAGCGCCGAAACCGCGAGACGCAGCGTCGTTCCCGCCTGCGCCGAGGCTTCTTCCATGTAGGCGCGAGTCGCAATCGCGCTTCCATAGGTGAAGAAGGCGAAAATGACGATCGGCACCACCAAAAGCGCCGCTATCGCACGATATCTCGAAGACAGATCCGGCTCCTCCCTTTCTGCCTCCACTCCCCAGCAAGGCATGCCCGACGGGCTTCAAGTCTAATGATACGGACAGGGATTTCCAAGGGTCTGCCGAAACTTGACACCCCGTCGGCCGAATGTCCTATTGCCGCAACCCAAGGAGACCCCTTCATGAGCGACGACCAGACGCCCGCCGACAGCAAGCTGACCAATTCCAAGCGCCGCTGGGCGGCGGAGGGTAAATTCCTGACCGGTCGCGTCAGCCGTCCGCAAGCCGAGCGCCTGCCGCCCGGCCAGCACCTCGTCAAGAACTGGCCGGTGCTCGATCTCGGCCAGCAACCGGTCATCTCCACCGACAGCTGGCGGTTCGAGGTCCGTGGCCTGGTCGAAACGCCGCTCACCCTCACCTGGGCCGCCTTCCAGGCGATCGAGCAGAGCACCAGGATCAGCGATATCCACTGCGTCACCACCTGGTCGCGCTACGACAACAACTGGAAGGGCGTTTCGACGCGGGATCTGCTCGATCTCGCCATGCCGAAGCCCGAAGCGACCTACGTCCTGCTGACGAGTTATGACGGCTACACCACCAACCTGCCGCTTGCCGATTTCGCCGCCGAGGACGCGATCCTGGCGACTTCATGGGAGGGATTGCCGTTGACGCCGGATCATGGCGGCCCGATGCGCCTCGTCGTGCCGCATCTCTATTTCTGGAAAAGCGCCAAATGGCTGCGCCGGATCGAGCTGATGCCCGCCGACGAGGCCGGCTTCTGGGAAAAGAACGGCTACCACATGTATGGCGATCCGTGGCGCGAGCAACGCTATTCCGACGACTGAAGCTTCAGCCGCAAGACGGCTCTAAGCGCAAGGACAGCAAGACCGAACAGGGCAGCCAGTCCCGTCAGCGATGCCATGCTGGCAGGATGAAGCGGCACCCTGCTCCAATTCGGCTTGACGATGTCGGCGGTGTTGAAAGCCTCGCCGCTGAACTGACAGGTGATGAGCGCAAGACCGCGCCGCGCCATGTCGATGTCGATGGCCGAGATGATTTCGCCCGCCGCGGCCGCCTCCCGCGGCATCTCCCGCATCGCCATCAGTACGGCTTTCGCCGCCGCGAGATAGGCATGGGCGCATTCGTTGAAAGGGCTTTCCTCATCCGTGACGCTGCCCGGCATTCGGCCCCAGACGCAATAGGAATACTGGATTTCGGCGTAGTTCAGGACGCGGCGGAACGGTTCGTTCGTATCGACCGCCCGCGACGCCAGCGCGAGAATCCCGCTGCGGTAATCGGCAATGACCGCCATCTCGCCGTGCGAAATGGCCGGGATCTCGAGGCCGGCATGGCTGCCGCCGGCGCTGCGCTCATGGGCAGACGTGTTTCCCGCAAGCAATGGGAACAGGCTTGCGATCAGAGCGAGAGCCGCAAGCCTGCCGATGCGCCGAATCACCGGAAGGCGGGCCGCAGCCCGCCCTTGAGGGCAAGCCGTCTTTCCGCCAGCGCTCCGAAGGCAAGGCCGAGCGTTGCCCAGAGAATCGCGTGCATGCCGAGTGAGGTCGTGCGGAACCGCCAGAGCACCATCGCCGAGAAATTCTCCGGTACTTCGTTGATCGGCGGCAGCAGATAAAGCACGACGCCGATAAAGACGAGATAGGCGAGAGCGGCGACGATCGCGCCGTTCCAAAGCCCGAAACGCTCGGAAAGGCGGCGCGACAGCGCCACGGCGGCAATCAGCGCCCCGACCGAAACAACGATCATCAGGAAGAACAGCTCGGTCCTGACGCCGATCGTGTCGGGATTGCCGACCGCCGGCGGGTTGGCCGGATATTTGATGCCGGGGACGAGAACGATGGCCACGAAGGCGGCAATGGCGATGGCGGCCGAGGTGCCACGCGCCGAAAGAGCGCTGAAGCGGCCATGCACGAAAGCAAAAGCGAGGGCAAAAAGCCCGCCGACGGCAACGCTGTAGGCCATAACGCCGGTGAAGAGGCCGAGACCGGCCTGCGTGGCGCGGCTGACGACTTCAGGTTCGGCCGCTTGCCCGGCCGCCTGCGCGCTCGCCTCTTCGAAAGCGATCGCCGCATCGACCAGCGGTTCGCCGAAGATATGGGCGAAAGCGAATACGAGAATGCCAGCAATCACGCCCGCGAACATGCCGCGAAGCAAAAGGTTTCCAACCATGTCGGGAACTCCCTTAGTGGCAGGGAAAGCCGAGGAGATGACGGCCGTCATGCACGAATTCATGCACATACATGCCGTTGAACAGCGCCATCGCGCCTTCCTCGGTGCCGACGAAATAGATGGCGATGAGCATCAGCAGGCCGCCGAAGATCGCCCAGGGAAGAATTTCGCCGACGGGGATCGGCGCCGGTGCCGCGACGGGCGTGAAAGTGGTGTCAGACATGTATTCCTCCGGAATGACGCGTTCAGTCGAAAGAGTGCTTGTGCGGCAGGGTCTGACTTCCAGCGCGAAGAGCTTTCGACACGCTGGTCACAGTGGCGCGACCGCGCCGGATTTCCACCGGCTTCCAAACCCGCAACAGCCCGGTTATAGCTGCACGCTGAAGAGACTGTCAACGAAACTTCGCAAGCCGGCAAAGCGTCCTTTGGCGCCGGAACAGACGCGCGGCGCTGCAGTCGTATCGAGAGGTCAGAACGATCGTGAATACGCGCCTCACCTGGATCTGCCACGGCGCGACGGCGGCGAGCCGCAGGGCTCTTTTCCCGCTCGACGAACCGCTTGAGGCCAAGGCGGAAGAGGAAGCCGGCAAGATCGCCGCCCTGCCCCGCGCGGATCGTATCGTCACGAGCCCCGCCTTGCGCGCCCGCCAGACCGCCGAGGCGCTACGCCTCGAAGCCCTGGCGGATCCGGCGCTTCGTGATTGCGACCACGGCCGCTGGGCCGGCAGGCCGATCGCGACGGTCGAGGCGGAAGAACCGGAAAGCCTCATGGCCTGGATGACCGAGCCGGCGGCAGCACCGCACGGCGGCGAGAGCCTTGTTGATCTGCGAAAGCGCGTCGCCGGCTGGATGGACACCCAATCGGCCCTCGGCGGTCACGTCATCGCCGTCAGCCATGCGGCCGTCATCCGGGCGGCGGTCGCGCATGTGCTTCAAGCGCCGCCCTCCTCCTTCTGGCTGAGCGACGTCGAGCCGCTCGCCATCCTTCGCATGACCAGCAACGGCAGCCGCTGGTCTCTGCGCTTCCAGCATTAGAGATTCCTCATTTTATCCAGCCTTACACAAGCAAATTGCGTCATCCCTGTTGAACCCGATTTTGCGGGGACTACTTCCTTGTCCCAAGGAGATGGAAGAATGACATATGATTGGAGTGGAGAACGGACGCGGCGCCTGCGTTTCATGCGCCTCGCAACGTTCACGCTTCTGGCCGGTCTCATCGTCAGCGTTCCGTTGCTGATCGTCACCGCCTGAAGCACGAGAAAGGGCGAGCATGCGACAGCACGCTCGCCTTCGTTCTTCTTCCTGATCGTTGCAGTGCCAACCACCCGCAGCAATTATTCTCCTTCTGGTCGAAATCAGTAAAACAGTCGCGATGCCAATCCTGGTTGCATCGCAAGCGTCATCCAGGCGCCCGACGGCGCAGCAGCGTACTTCCCCCCTCTGATAATTCGCCTTCTGGTTTCAACGAACATTTCAGACTTTTGTGATATCTCGACTCGGGTGGAGATGGAGAAGGCATAATGCCGGTGTTTTTCCAGAGCAGAGCCGGAAGGCAATGCATGTCGATCGTCGGTTTGGGGATAACCCTCTGGCTCCTCGGTACGCTGCTCCGGTTCGACGACAGCCTCGCTTCATTCATGACCGATTTCGGCGCATACGGTGCCGACAAGCTCGTTCTCGGGCTCGGCATCGCCGGCGCCATGAGCTTCGTCTATTCGGTGCTGCGCATTGCCGATCTGCGCAAGGAAATGGAATTGCGCGTCGCCGCTCAGGCGAAGGCCGACTGGACGGCAACTCATGACCACCTGACCACTGCCGAACCGTTACGCCTTCGAGCGCAAGGCTCTCGCACGGCCGATCAAGAACGACGAGGCCGAAATCGAGGAATGGGACGACAACATCACCATCTTTTCCGTCGATCTCGACGGCTTCAAGAAAGTCAACGATCTCGTCGGCCACAAGGGCGGTGACGTGTTGTTGATCGAAGTCGCCAGGCGCATCTGCGCGCTCGGCAATGCCGATTGCGTCTACCGCTTCGGCGGCGACGAATTCATCATCGTCGCCTTTGCCCTGACGGCGCAGCGGGAGGAGCGTTTCGCCAAGCTGCTGATCCAGGCCGTGACCCGGCCGATCCATATCGATGGCTTTGCCGTCGAAGTCGGCGCCAGCGTCGGCTACGATCGCTGGGCTGAAGGAGCCGAACCGCTGGAAGATGCCGCCCACCGTGCCGACCTCGCCATGTACGAGGCCAAGTCACGCGGCCCCAACCATTTTCTCGTCTTCGAAACCTCGATGCAGGACAAGGTAACCGAGCGCGCCGCCTTGGAAACCAGGCTGCGCGCCGCCATCGCCAATAAGGACATCAAGCCCTACTATCAGCCGCTGATCGACCTGAAGACCGGCCAGCTCTGCGGTTTCGAAGCGCTCGCGCGCTGGACGGGCGAGGATGGCATAGGCATTCCGCCGCCGGTCTTTATCGACATTGCCGAGGAAACCGGCATGATCACCGCCTTGTTCGAGGATCTCCTCGCCCAGGCCTGCAGCGACGCGCTCACATGGCCGGCGCATGTCATGTTGTCCTTCAACGTCTCGCCGGTGCAGATGGAAGACAAGCTCTTGACATCCCGCATCCTCAAGGTGCTGTCGGCGACCCGGCTGCCGCCGCAACGCCTGGAGGTGGAGATCACCGAGAACGCGCTGATTCAGGATCCCGCTATCGCCGCCGTCATTCTCGAAGAACTGCATGCTGCCGGCATCCAGATCGCCCTCGATGATTTCGGCACAGGCTATTCGAGCCTCGCCCAGCTTGCCCGCTACCGCTTCGACAAAATCAAGATCGACAAAAGCTTCATCGCCACCTATCGCGACGACGAACGCCAGGAAAAGATCGTCCGCGCCATGCTTGGCCTCGGCAGAAGCCTCAATATCAAGACGACTGCGGAAGGCGTCGAGGAGCATGGCCAGCTGGCCTTCCTGCTGCAGCTCGGCTGCGACATCGGCCAGGGATATCTTTTCGGCAAGGCGATGCCCGCCGCCGAGGCGGGCATCTTCATCAGCGATCGCAATGCCAGTCTGGCCTCAACGGCCTGACGCTATGCCTTAAAAGACTTGGGCCGCAGTACCAGGACGAGCCCGAACAGCGGCAAGAACCACCTGCCGGCCGAATTCGAGCTGTGGCGCGGGTGGGAAGATGAAGACGCCGCGTCACAATCGCACTCGAAGAAGATGATAGGCTGCACCGGGGCAAAATAACCGACGGACGAATGGATGCCTTTCCGCCTGCTGCGCCGGCGCTAAGTTCGACCCATCATCACGACCGCATGGAGTCGGCAAAGACATGCCCTCGAACGATCTGCTTCTGACCTTCAATGCCGGCTCCTCGACGGTCAAGATCGGCATCTTTGCCACCGAAGGTGCCAAGGCGCGGCGCATCGGCAAGGGCGTGATCGATTTCCGCGCCGAACCGCTTTCACTCGGACTGAGCCGGGGGCCACAGACATTCGACATGCCGTTGAAGGCCGGGGTGACGGAAGACCTGCACGATGTCATCGACGAGACCTTCGCGCGTCTCGCCGATCATTTCGACATGGCCGCCAGCCGCGCCGCCGGCCACCGCGTCGTCCATGGCGGCGACCGCTTTACGAAAGCGATCGCCCTCGACGCCGTGGCAATCGGCGCCATCGATGCGCTGACGCCGCTTGCGCCCCTGCATCAGCCGCAGGCGCTGCGTTTCATCCGCGCGCTGGCGCATCTGAAGCCGCATCTTGTCCAGACGGCCTCCTTCGACACCGCCTTCCATGCCACGCAGGACGATCTCGTTCGCCGTCTCGCCATCCCGCGCTCGCTGCATGACGAGGGCATCAAGCGTTACGGCTTCCATGGGCTTTCCTATAAGTTCATCGCCGGTGAACTTACCCGCAAGGCGCCGCAGGTGGCCAAGGCTGTGGTCGCCCATCTCGGCAGCGGCGCCAGCCTCTGTGCGCTGGAAGGCGGCATCAGCCGCGATTGCAGCATGGGCTTTTCGACCCTCGACGGCATCCCGATGGCGACGCGCCCGGGCTGGCTCGATCCCGGCGTCATCCTGTATCTGGCCGGAGAGCGAAAACAATCCCTGGGAGAAATCGAGGATCTGCTCTATCGCCGCTCCGGCCTGCTCGGCGTTTCCGGCATCAGCGCCGACACACGCGATCTGTTGAAGGACGGCCGGCCGGAGGCGCGCCAGGCGATCGACCTCTTGACGCTGCGCATTGCCGGCGAGATCGGCCGCATGGCGGCAACGCTCGGCGGCCTCGATGCCGTCGTCTTCACTGCCGGCATCGGCGAAAATCAGCCGGAGATCCGCGCCGGCGTGGCCAGACACCTCGCCTGGCTCGGCCTTTCGATCGACACAAAGGCCAATACCGCCAATGATTTCACGATCAGCACCGGGCAAAGCCGCATGACGGCCCATGTCATTGCCACGGACGAGGAACAGGTTATCGCCGACGAGGCGCTGTCCCTGCTTGCCGCCCGCTGATCCAGATCAATGGCGCGCCGGCGCTGGCGGCTAGAATTGACGTTGAACGCGTTTTCGAACGGGAGAAGCCCATGGAAAAGCATGTCTCGACCGCCGCCTTGACCGACGCCGAACTCACCCAGATCGACCGCTATTGGCGGGCCGCCAACTATCTCTCGGTCGGCCAGATCTACCTGCTTGCCAATCCGCTGCTGCGCGAGCCGCTGAAACCGGAACACATCAAACCCCGCCTGCTCGGCCACTGGGGCACGACGCCCGGCCTCAACTTCATCTATGCCCATCTCAACCGCCTGATCCGCGCCCGCGATCTCGACATCATCTATATATGCGGCCCCGGCCACGGCGGGCCGGGCATGGTTGCCAATACCTATCTCGAAGGCACCTACAGCGAGATTTATCCCAATATTTCCGAGGATGCCGAAGGCATGCGCAAGCTCTTCCGGCAATTCTCCTTCCCTGGCGGCATCCCGAGCCATGCGGCGCCTGAAACGCCAGGATCGATCCACGAGGGCGGCGAACTCGGTTACGCCCTCGTCCATGCCTATGGCGCCGCCTTCGACAATCCCGACCTGATCGTCGCCTGCGTCGTCGGCGACGGCGAGGCCGAGACCGGGCCGTTGGCGGCGAGCTGGCATTCCAACAAGTTCCTCAATCCCGCCCGCGACGGCGCCGTGCTGCCGATCCTGCATCTGAACGGCTACAAGATCGCCAACCCGACCGTTCTCGGCCGTGCCGGAGACGATGATCTCCGTCGCCTCTTCGAAGGCTACGGTTACGAACCCTTCTTCGTCGACGGCCATGAGCCGCGCGACATGCACCAGCAGATGGCCGTGACGCTGGACCGGATATTCGACCGCATTCGTGAGATCCAGAGCCAGGCCCGTGACGGCAAGGCTCCGGACGACCGCCCGCGCTGGCCGATGATCGTGCTGCGCAGCCCCAAGGGCTGGACCGGTCCAAAAGAAGTCGACGGCAAGAAGGTCGAGGGCTTCTGGCGTGCCCATCAGGTGCCGGTCTCCAACTGCCGCGAGAATGACGGCCATCGCAAAATTCTCGAGGACTGGATGCGCAGCTACGGGCCGGAGGACCTGTTCGGCGCCGATGGCCGGCTGAAACCCGAGCTGCGGGCACTGGCGCCTGCCGGCAAACGCCGCATGGGCGCCAATCCGCATGCCAATGGCGGTTTGCTGCGCCGGGAACTCGATACCCCCGATATAAGCGGCTATGCAGTCGAGATCGGCAAGCGCGGCAGCGTCGCGGCCCAGTCGACGGAAATTCTCGGCCATTACTTGCGCGACACGATGAAGCGCAACGCGACGGCGGCGAATTTCCGGATCTTCGGCCCCGACGAGACGGAATCGAACCGCCTCGGCAGCGTCTTCGAGGTCACCGACCGCGTTTGGATGGAAGATATCGAACCCTATGATATCCATCTCTCCCGCGATGGACGCGTCATGGAGGTGCTCTCCGAACATCTCTGCCAGGGCTGGCTGGAAGGCTACCTGCTGACCGGCCGCCACGGCCTCTTCTCCTGCTACGAGGCCTTCATCCACATCATCGATTCGATGTTCAACCAGCACGCCAAATGGCTGAAAGTGACGCGCGAGCTTGAATGGCGAGAACCGATCTCGTCGCTGAACTACCTGCTGACCTCGCATGTCTGGCGCCAGGACCATAACGGCTTCAGCCACCAGGATCCCGGTTTCGTCGATCTCGTCGCCAACAAGAAGGCCGATATCGTCCGCATCTATCTGCCGCCGGATGCCAACACCCTGCTCTGGGTCGGCGACCATTGCCTGCGCACCTATGACCGCATCAACGTCATCGTCGCCGGCAAGCAGCCGGAACCGCAATGGCTTTCGATGGACGAGGCGACGAAACATTGCGAGGCCGGCATCGGCGTCTGGCACTGGGCAAGCAACGAGAAAGACGCCGTCGCGCCCGACCTCGTCATGGCCTGTGCCGGCGACGTGCCGACGATGGAGACGCTTGCCGCCGTCGACCTGTTGCGCAAGGCCGTCCCGGCGCTGAAGATCCGCACCGTCAACGTCGTCGATCTCTTGGCGCTGCAATCCAGGGACCAGCATCCACACGGCCTGACCGACGAGGCCTTCGACGCCATCTTCACGCCGGACAAGCCGGTGATTTTCGCCTATCACGGCTATCCCTATCTCATTCACCGCCTGACCTATAAGCGCACCAACCACGAGAACATCCACGTCCGCGGCTTCATCGAAGAGGGCACGACGACGACGCCCTTCGACATGACCGTGCTCAATGAGCTCGATCGCTACCACCTCGCGATCGAAGCGATCGAGCGCGTACCGGGCCTGAAGGAAAAGGCGACGGACGCGCTTGCCGCCTTCCGCGACAAGCTTGCCGAGCATCACGATTATGTCAGGGAACACGGCGAGGACATGCCGGAGGTGCGGAACTGGACATGGCCGGCGGCGTGAGACATCGGTGACGTGCGCCCGCGAATGCGGCGTCGCCGGATGCCAAAACCTTATGCTCGGTCGAGTCGGGCCTTTTCCGTCAGGCGCCAGACCCGCGGCGTTTCGCCGGCATATTTCAGGAAGAAGCGCGAGAAATAGGCGGGGTCGGCAAAGCCGAGGCGGAATCCGATCTCCTGAACGCTGCCGAGCGTAAAGACAAGCTGACGCTTCGCCTCCTCGACGAGTTTGGCGGCGATCAGCTCGTGCGGCGTGCTGCCGGTCATCGACCGGACGATCCGGGTGAGGTGCGTCGGCGAGACCCCGAGTTCCCTGGCGTAGAAGGATGCCGGCTTGTGGGATCGAAAATGCTGCTGAATGAGCTCGCCCAGCATGTCCATCCGTCGCTCGTTTTCGTTTGACGCAAGCTCCCCCGAATTCCCCTCATGAGAGATCCGAGCCGTCAGCCGCAGCGCCAAACCGACGTAGGCTGCCAAGACCTCGTTGCGGCCACTGCGGCGATTTTCGAATTCGTCGCCCAGCCGCCGCAAAGTCTGCATCACATGGGCAGCCTCGGCATTATCAGGATCGAGCGGCGTCAGATGCGGCGTCGCCAGCCATTCGCCGAGATGGCTCCGCTCACCGGGTGGATGGCTGAGATGGGATCGCAATATGGTGATGACAAGACCGTCGATGTCGCGTGAAAAACGAAAGCCGTGATTGAACCCCGGGGGAACCGTAATGACCGCCGGCGGCCGGATGGCATGGCTCCTGTCGCCGAAGATCGCATCGCCCGAACCGGCTTCGATGTACAATATCTGAAAGAAGCTTTCGTGGCGGTGCAGTCGGATTTCCCATTGATGCAGGCTGCTCCGGGAGCGAATTGTTTCGCAATGCAACCAAAACTCCGGCGATCGTCCGACGTTTTCGCCGTAGAGCTCGTAGGTCGGTATATGTCTGCTCATCGGCTCCCTCCCATGCCAATGTTCGATTAGTGCAATTTTTAGGCTGGAATGTCCATTGTGGCGATCCGGTCGGCGCGGCAGAATCTGACAAAACGCAAAAATGGGAGGGAGGAAGCATTTGCGAACTCAGGTCGCCATCATCGGTTCGGGACCATCCGGCTTGCTGCTCGGTCAGCTTCTGACCGAAGCCGGCATCGACAATGTCATTCTCGATCGCGTCAACAAGGACTACATCCTCGGCCGGGTGCGCGCCGGCGTTTTGGAGGAAGGCACCGTCGGTCTGCTGGACCAGGCCAAAGCCGGCGCCAGGCTGCACGCCGAAGGCCTGCCGCATGACGGCTTCTCGCTCGCCTTCGACGGACGCGACCACCGCATCGATCTGCATGAACTCACCGGCGGCAGGCGCGTCACCGTCTACGGCCAGACCGAGGTGACGCGCGACCTGATGGAGCGGCGCGAAGCAAGCGGCGCCCTGTCGATCTACGATGCCGCCGATGTCGCACCGCATGATTTCGACGGCCGCTCTCCTTTCGTTACCTATACAAAGGACGGCGCTGCCAGGCGCATCGATTGCGATTTTATCGCCGGTTGCGACGGCTTTCATGGCGCAAGCCGCAAGGCCGTCCCCGAAGGGGCGATCAAAAGTTTCGAGAAGGTCTATCCGTTCGGCTGGCTGGGCCTGCTTGCCGAGGTGGCGCCGGTCAGCCACGAACTGATCTACGCCAACCATCCGAGGGGCTTTGCACTCTGTTCGATGCGTTCGGCGACGCGCAGCCGCTATTACCTCCAATGTCCGCTCGACGAGAAGGTCGAGGACTGGAGCGACGATCGCTTCTGGGACGAGCTCAGACGGCGTCTGCCGGCGCACCACGCCGAGGCGTTGAAAACCGCGCCGTCCTTCGAGAAATCGATCGCACCTTTACGCTCCTTCGTCGCCGAGCCGATGCGTTTCGGCCGGCTTTTCCTTGTCGGCGACGCCGCCCATATCGTGCCGCCGACCGGCGCCAAGGGGCTGAATCTTGCGGCCAGCGACGTCCATTACCTATTCTCCGGGCTGATCGAGCATTACCGCGAAGGCTCGGATCATGGCATCGACGCCTATTCGCAGGTTGCACTTGCCCGTGTGTGGAAATCCGTGCGGTTTTCCTGGTGGATGACGACGATGATGCATCGTTTCCCCGATACCGGTGATTTCGATCAGAGGATTCAGGAGGCCGAACTCGACTATCTCACGCATTCCCGCGCCGCCTCGACGGTCCTTGCCGAAAATTATGTGGGGTTGCCGTTCTGAAGGATTGCGGATGAAGGCTGCGCGCAGCGGTGAACACCGGGCGTTCGGGACGCAGAACACATAACCAACAGATCATGTGTTTGGGGTTTTATTTCATTTTACATCACCATTTCGCATGAGAAGCTAACATGAAGTTCAATACGGCGCCGGAGTACGCCGAAAAGGGAGAGAGAAGAATGAGGAAGCTGTTTCTGGCCGCCGCTGCGGCCATCGTCATGGGCACGAGCGCCTATGCCGACACGATCAAGGTCGGCGTCATCGGCCCGTTCTCCGGTCCGTTCGCGCTTCAGGGCAAGAACTTCAAGGCCGGCATCGACGCCTATATGGCGGCCAATGGCAGCAAGGTCGGCAACGACACCGTCGAGATCGTCTATCGCGACGTGCCGCAGGCCGATCCTGCCCAATCCAAGGCGCTTGCCCAGGAACTGATCGTCAAGGAAAAGGTCCAGTATCTTGCCGGCTTCTATTTCACCCCAGATGCCATGGCGGTGACGCCGATCCTGAAGCAGGGCAATGTGCCGATGGTCGTTATGAACGCCGCGACCTCGACGATCGTCACCAAGAGCCCGCTCGTTGTGCGCACCTCGTTCACGACTTGGCAGACCTCGACGCCGATCGCAAAAGTCGCCTTCGACGCCGGCGTCAAGAAGGTAATCTCGGTCGTCAGCGATTACGGCCCGGGCGTCGATGCCGAGAATGCCTTCAAGACCGGCTTCGAAAAGGCCGGCGGCCAGGTGGTCGAGGCGATCCGCATGCCGCTAGCGACCAACGATTTCAGCCCGATCATGCAGCGCATCAAGGATTCCGGCGCTGAGGGCGTCTTCGCCTTCCTGCCATCGGGACCGACGACGCTCGGCTTCGTCAAGGCTTACAACGAAAACGGTCTGAAGGCCGCCGGCATCAAGTTCTTCGCACCGGGCGACCTGACGCAGGAATCCGACCTGCCGGCGCTGGGTGACGCCGCGCTCGGCATCCAGACGACCTTCCACTATGCCGTGTCGCACGATTCTCCCGAGAACAAGGCTTTCGTCGAGGCGGCCACCAAGGCGATCGGCAACAAGGCCGAACTCTCCTTCCCGGCAGTCAGCGCCTATGACGGCATGTATGTCATCTACAAGATGATCGAGGCGACGGGCGGCAAGCAGGATGCTGAAAAGGCTGTCGATGCGGTGAAGGGCCTTGCCTGGGTGAGCCCGCGCGGCCCGGTTTCGATCGATCCGGAAAGCCGCCACATCACGCAGAACATCTATCTGCGCGAAGTCGCCAAGGCCGACGACGGGACCTACATCAACAAGGAGGTCCAGACCTTCGAGAAGCAGGGCGATCCGGGCCTGGCAGCGACCAAGTAACATCGGGCGTCAGAACATGCGGCGGACTTGGAATCCCAGGTCCGTCGCATTCAAGCAGGTAGTTCCATGCAGACAGTCTTCAGCATAGCCGTCGACGCGCTAGCCTATGGCATGGTGCTCTTCGTGATCTCGATCGGCCTTTCCGTCACCATGGGGCTGATGCGCGTCGTCAACCTCGCGCACGGCGCCTTCGCCATGATCGGCGGCTACATCGCCTCCTATGCCGCACGTGACCTCGGCCTCGGTTATGCCATGGCGATCATCGCTGCCGTGGTCGCCACGATCATCATTGCAATCCCTCTCGAGCGCTTCCTCTATCGCCGGATCTACGGCGCGCCGGAACTGACCCAGGTGCTGATGACGATCGGCATCACTTTCTGCATCATCGGCATCGCCAATTACCTGATGGGACCAACGCTGAAGACCATACCGCTTGCCGCGGCGCTGCAGGGTTCGGCCGATCTCGGCTTTCGCACCATCCCCGTTCACCGGCTTTTCGCCATCCTGTGCGGCCTCGCCGTGGCGCTGGCGCTCTGGTTCGCGATCGAAAGGACCAGCTTCGGCGTCAAGCTGCGCGCCTCCGTGGATGACGCGGCGATGGCCGCAGCACTCGGCGTGCGCACCGAGATCATCTATGCGGTGAGCTTTGCCATCGCCGTCGGCCTTGCCGCCTTCGGCGGCGTGGTCGGCGCCGAACTCTTGCCGGTCGAGCCCTATTATGCGCTGCGCTACATGGTGACCTTCCTGGTCGTCGTCTCCGTCGGCGGCGCCGGCTCCATTCCCGGCGCGCTGATCGCCTGCCTGCTGCTCGGCGCGATCGATACGACGGGCCGCTATCTGATGCCGGAGTTCGGGGAATTCTTCTTCTATCTTGCCGTGATCGCGATCATCTGCGTCTTCCCGCGCGGCCTTGCCGGGAGGGCGAAGTGAGATGGCGCTTGTGTTGAACAACGAAAACGGACGTCTCCAGCAACGGCGCGGTTATGTCAGCCGCGATCTCGCCGGCATCATGGTGATCATCGCCGTTGCCGCCATCGGCTATTTCGCCTTCCCTGATAATCTCGCGCTTCTGACGCGGATGATCACCATCGCGCTGCTCGTGCTCTCGCTTGATCTCGTGACCGGTTATTGCGGCGTTGCGACGCTCGGCCATGCCGCCCTGTTCGGCTCCGGCGCCTATGCCGCCGGCATCCTGTCGGCGCATTACGGCATCAATGATCCGCTGCTGATGCTGCTTGCCGGCATTGCCGGCGGCGTAGCTTCCGGGCTGCTCAGCGGCGCGATCATTCTGCGCGCGCATGGCCTACCGCAGCTCGTGCTGTCGATTGCCCTCATCCATCTCTTCCACGAATTCGCCAACAAGGCCTCCTCGTGGACAGGAGGCAGTGATGGACTTTCCGGCATCGCGCCCGACCCGGTCCTCGGCTTTTTTGAATTCGATCTTTATGGCCGCACCGCCTTCTTTTTCGGAATGACGCTGCTGCTTGTTGTCTTCGTGCTGCTGAGATTGCTGGTGCGTTCACCCTTCGGCATGCTCTGCCGCGCCATCAAGCAGGACCCGTTGCGTATCCGCGCCATGGGTGGTTCGCCGAAGGGCGCGCTCATCAGGATGTACGCGATCTCGGGCGCGGTTGCCGGGGTCGGCGGCGCCTTGAACGCGATCTCGACGCAGGTCGTCGGTCTGGACAGCCTGTCTTTCACGCAGTCGGCGGAGGCGCTCGTCATGCTCGTGCTCGGCGGCACCGGCTCTCTCTTCGGGGCGCTCTCCGGCACGATCATCTTCATGCTCTTCGAGGACTATGTCTCGGCCGCCAATCCCTTCCACTGGCTGACCATGGTCGGTGCGCTCTTGATCGCCGTCGTGCTCTTCGCGCCGAAAGGGCTTTACGGAACGGCCGCAAATTTCATTGATCGCCGCAGGGAGCAGCGCTCATGAGCCATGTCTTCGAAGTCGCCAATCTCCGGAAAGCCTTCGGCGGCCTTGCCGTCACCAACGATGTTTCGCTGGCGATGGCACCCGGCGACCGCGTCGCGCTGATCGGCCCGAACGGCGCCGGCAAGACCACCTTCGTCAACCTCGTCACCGGCAATCTCCCCCCCGATTCCGGCGAGGTCCGCCTTGGCGGCGAAACGGTGACGGCGGTCAATGCGATCGGCAGGGTCAAACGCGGCCTCGTCCGCTCCTTTCAGGTGACACGGCTTTTCCAGGACATGACGCCCGCCGAACATGTGGGGCTCGCTGTCCTGCAGCGGGACGGAAAGACCTGGAACATGTTCGGAAATTTCCTCTCGATGCCCGACGTCATGGCCGAGATCGACGACCTCCTGGGAAAGCTCGGACTGACGCCGCTGATGCATCGCAAGGTCAGCGAGATTGCCTATGGACAGCAGCGGCTTCTCGAACTTGCCGTCGCGCTGGCGCTGAAGCCGAAGGTGCTGCTGCTCGACGAGCCGGCCGCCGGAGTGCCGCAAAGCGATACCGGCCGCATCGAGCAAGCGCTTGCTGATCTGCCCGCCGATCTCGCCGTGCTGATGATCGAGCACGACATGGATCTTGTCTTTCGTTTTGCCAAACGTGTCATCGTCCTGGCCGCCGGCGCGATCATTTTCGACGGCCGGCCTGAAGATGTCACCAGGGATGCGCGTGTGCGCGAGGCCTATCTCGGGAGTTATGCCAATGCCAGCCCTGTCGCTTGAGGTCGAAAATCTGTCGGCCGGATACGGGCCGACGCGGGTGTTGGAAGGCATTTCCTTCGCAGTGCCGGCAGGCGCAAGGCTTGCCGTGCTCGGCCGCAACGGCATGGGCAAGACGACGCTGCTGGCAACGCTCGCAGGCCAGACCAGACGCTACGAGGGCCGCATCACCCTTGGCGATGCGGACGTCACAACAGCACCAAGCGCAACACGCGCGCACAAGGGTCTCGGTTATGTGCCGCAGACACGTTGCGTCTTCCCGACGCTGACCGTCGAAGAGAACCTTTTCGTCGGTTTGAAGGCGCGGCCGAAGACGGCGCTGGAGGAAGCCTATGCGCTGTTCCCGCGCCTGAAGGAGCGCCGCCGCAACCTCGGCAACCAACTCTCCGGCGGCGAACAGCAGATGCTTTCGACGGCCCGCACCATTCTCGGCCGCCCGTCGGTGCTGCTGCTCGACGAACCGCTCGAGGGTCTCGCCCCCGTTATCTGCGAGGAACTGATGGCAGCCTTCGCCGGACTCGCCAAGTCAGGCGACATGACCATCCTTCTTGTCGAGCAGCGGATCCAGAGCGCGCTCGATTTCGCCGATCAGGTCGTCATTCTCGAACGAGGGCGGCTGGCCTGGGCGGGAACGCCGGCAGACCTATCCAAGGACCACGAAGCCGTCGAAAGCTTGCTCGGAGTGGGCGGCCTGCATTGAAGCAATCAATGCCGTATATCGTCATGATGACGTCATCATGAGCTTGGCATTATTACGCTGCCGGAAATATTTCTGCTGGCCTAAATTGATCGAAAGCTGGAACAGGCAGAAAATACCGCATTCTCCAAAGCCGCATCAGCGTAAGACAGCGCATAAATCTTCATTTCCAAGGGAATAGACGCCGGCGTCAGTCCCTTTACTTGGATCTTGAGCTGCAGACAAATTGTGCCTGTTGGATTTGACAGGCTGAATTGATCTGATGCTGGTCAAAATCTCGTTGCCAAGCACCCGATAGGGTTGCATGTTTAAACAGAACTTCAGACGGGAGGTAGAAATGGCAAACCACAAGCCGGTCGCAGCGGACGTATACCAGCCCATTTTCGACATCGACAAGCCGGTTGACGGCAACATCCTGGACGGTTCCAGGGATGCCGACGGAGATCTTCTGCGTCTCAACTTCGTGAACGGGCAGCGAATTCCGCAACCGGCCAATTCGGATGGACGGACCACGACGACGATCGAGGGAAAATACGGCACGCTGACCGTCTATTCCGACGGCTACTACACCTATGAACTCGATCACTCCAATCCCGTGGTATTGGCGCTCGGCCCGGGAGATCAACTCCTCGATCAGTTCAATTTCAAGATCTCGGACGGCAAAGGCGCCACCGACTTCGGCTTGCTCAATATCACTGTCGATCTGCCGGAGCGTGGCGACATCTTCGTCAATTTCGAGGATGTCGGCAAATATGATTTCCCCACAGGCTACAAGGGCTTCGATTGGGGCGCTTGGCACGATGGTGACGATGCAGTGATACAAAAGGAAGCCGACGGCAACCATTATCTGTCAGGCGGCGTCTTCTGGACACCCATCCAGGCCGCCGACGGCGGCACCTTCCAGATCGAGCAATTCAGCGTGGCAAATGGCACATCAGACTATGACAACGTTCTGACGATCGAAGGTAGGCTGAACGGCGATACCGTGTTCTTGGTTACGGTCAACGTGACCGCCGACAGCATTCATGACCCGCAAGTGATTGATCTCAGCGCCTATGGCCAGATCGACTATCTCGTGCTCGACACCGAGCCCGTCATCACCGAAACGAGCGGCCCCGACTATTATGGTGCGCAATACGACAACTTCCACTTTGTCGTTTGAGAGAGAGGAAAAGGGCGCCGCATCGCCAAACATTGCCTCTTTCCGAGCGCGCGCTGCAGCGACGATCCAGTAGCGATTTCTTGCGATAGCTGATCGACCTGCGCCCTGCTAGCAATAGATCGTCCGAGGAGGGACGATTATCTGGGATGGAGGAACTGATGCAGTCAATGGGAATCAGGTTAGCCGCGGTCATGTTCTCGCTGGCCTTATGGGCAATTATTATCGCTGCTGCATCCCATCTTTGGGCGATGAAAATGCCCATCTTGCATTTTATGCTCTACAGATAGTGCTGGCCTCGGCGTCAGCGAAATCCCGAGGTTATTTTGCCCTGTCGCCGCGCTTTTTGGCGGAGGGACGCGCTACCGCGGCCGTCGGAACCGGCCCAAAATCGAGCCGCCAGAATCGCAAATTCTGCAATGAAGAGATGGTAGCGGAGGAGGGATTTGAACCCCCGACACAAGGATTATGATTCCTCTGCTCTGACCTACTGAGCTACTCCGCCACTGGTCAAACGATACCTGCTCGCGAAGCGCTGCGGGCTCGTGGGATGAGCGGCTTATAAGGTGCGCTTCGGCTTTGTGTCAAGCGCATGATAGAGAAAAACGGTGGGGTTTGGCCGCCCGCCCTCTCCTATCGGTTTCAGGCGGCGACGGGGCTGGCGAGCAGGGCCTTGAGCGACGCCTCGGCGGCAGGTTCGCGCTCGGAGCGCTCGATGAAGCCGCCGCCGAAGACGCGGGCGTCGTCGCCGGGCGCGGAATAGAGCGCGCAGGCCTGGCCGGGTGCGATACCAGCCTCGCCGACCGTCAGATCGACATAGGTGCCGGTGGAATCGACATGCAGCACGGCGGGTGCCGGCGCCCTGGTCGAGCGGACCTTGGCGTAACAGGCAAAGCCTTCGCCGGACGCTGCTTCCGCAAGCGTCTCGTCGCCCAGCCAGTTGACGTCGCGCAGATAGACGCGGTGGGTTTCCAGCGCCTCCTTCGGCCCGACGATGACGCGGCGCGAGCGGGCATCGAGATAGACGACGTAAAGCGGTTCGCCGGTGGCGATGCCGATGCCGCGGCGCTGGCCGATGGTGAAATGCAGGATGCCTTCATGGCTTCCCAATACGCGGCCGTCGAGATGGACGATCTCGCCGGCGAGCGCCGCATTCGGCTTCAGCTTGGTGATGATATCGGAATATTTGCCCTGCGGCACGAAGCAGATGTCCTGGCTGTCGGCCTTCTTGGCGACGACGAGGCCCATCTCTTCGGCCAGCCGGCGGGTCTCGGCCTTCGGCAGGCCGCCGAGCGGAAAGCGCAGATAGTCGATCTGCTCCTGCGTCGTGGCGAACAGGAAATAGCTCTGGTCGCGGTCGGCGTCGGCCGGACGGAACAGCGCGCGGCGGCCGGGATGTTCGAGCGAAGGGTTCGGCCGCGAACGGATATAGTGGCCGGTCGCCAGCGCATCGGCGCCGAGTTCCTTGGCGGTCGCCAGCAGATCGGCGAACTTGACGGTCTGGTTGCAGGAGACGCAGGGGATCGGCGTTTCGCCGGCCACATAGCTTTCGGCGAAGGGATTGATCACCGTCTCGCGAAAGCGCTTTTCGTAATCGAGCACATAATGCGGAATGCCGAGCGTCTCGCAGACGCGGCGGGCATCGTCGATATCCTGGCCGGCGCAGCAGGACCCGGCGCGATGAACGGCGGCGCCATGATCGTAAAGCTGCAGTGTAATGCCGAGCACGTCGTAACCCTGCTGTTTGAGAAGGCCGGCCACGACGGAGGAATCGACGCCGCCCGACATGGCGACGACGACGCGGGTCTCTTCCGGCTTCTTATCAAAATCCAGTGTGTTCAACGGTGGTGCCAAATTCTGTGCGCTCATCATCCGCCCTTGCGCTGCAATTGCGGCGGATTGCTGTATCAGGCGGGATCGGCCGCCTTTCGATAAGCGATCGATATAGAAAGGATTGTATCGGGACGCAAGGGGCGGCGTTCGGACGGCCGATCGTTTCGCCAATGAGAAAGGAAGGCGCGGCCGAAGCCACGCCTTGAAAGCGGGGGTGCGGCTCAGGTGCCGATCAGCTTGTTGCAGGCGAATGCGATGCCTGGATTGGCGATCACGGCGGTCATGAGCGCCAGTCCGATTATCGAGAATGAATAGCGTTTCATATGCATCCTCCTTCCAGCCGATGCGAATTATGCCGCTCCGGCCGCCGTTCTCAAAATAACGAATGCTTGAGCAGCCGGCTCAACCGGAAATCGTTGAGCAAATAATTATCGCCCTATGGAACTATTCTTTCGATCATGCGTTCCGGGTGATCAATGTCGCAATCGAATGCTGCGGAGGGTATAATGGCCAGGTTCGGCACGACGGCGGATTACAACAGGATCAGACACTGGATCGAAGAGCGAGGCGGCCATCCCGCCCGCATCAAGGACGCGAGCGACAGCGAAACCGTCCGCGTCGATTTTTCCTCGGAAACGCAGGAGGAGATTTCCTGGGACGAATTCTTCCAGGGTCTCGACGGCAGCAGGCGCGCCTTCCTTCATCGCACCAAGGCTGAGGACGATAGAGCCCGTTTTGGCAAGATCGTCCGCCGCAAGCGCTTGCCTCACTGAAATATACCCATTGCGGGACGCAGAAAACCCGGCGCCGTTTCCGGCGCCGGGTTTTCCCTGTTTCCTTGGGAGGAGGAAACTCAGTCTATGTTGAATGTCAGCAGCTTTGCCTGGCGGATTGCCTGGTGCGCCGTCAGCCGTTCGAGCACGCCGTCCTCCACCTCGCCGTCGACATAGAGCAGCGCGATGGCGTCGCCGCCCTGCTTGTCGCGGCCGAGCTGGAAGTTGGCGATGTTGACGCCGGCAGTACCGAGCGTCGTGCCGATGAAGCCGATCATGCCAGGGACGTCGGTATTGGTGATGTAGATCATGTGCGAGCCGACATCGGCATCGAGATTGATGCCCTTGATCTGGATGAAACGCGGCTTGCCATCCGAAAACACCGTGCCGGCGATCGAACGCGTCATGCTCTCGGTCGTCACCGTCAGCTTGATATAGCCGTCGAAGACGCCCGTCTTGTCGCGCTTGACCTCGGAAAGGACGATGCCCTTTTCCTTGATCATGATCGGCGCCGAAACCATGTTGACGTCGGCGACCTGCGGGCGGATGAGACCGGCGAGAACCGCGCTCGTCAGCGCCCGCGTGTTCATGTTGGCGGTGACGCCGTCATAAAGGATCTCGATTTCCTTGATCGGCTCCTCGGTGACCTGGCCGACGAAGGCGCCGAGAACGTCGGCAAGTCGGATGAAAGGCTTGAGGATCGGCGCTTCTTCCGCGGTGATCGACGGCATGTTGATGGCGTTGGAGACCGCACCCTTGACGAGATAGTCCGACATCTGTTCGGCCACCTGCAGAGCGACGTTTTCCTGCGCCTCGGTCGTCGAAGCGCCGAGATGCGGCGTGCAGACGACATTCGGCAGGCCGAAGAGCGGGCTTTCCTTGGCGGGTTCGACCTCGAACACGTCGAAGGCAGCACCGGCGACATGGCCGGACTTGATGGCTTCGGCCAAGGCTGCCTCATCGACCAGGCCGCCGCGGGCGCAGTTGATGATGCGCACGCCGGGCTTGGTCTTCGCCAGCGCTTCCTTGTTGAGGATGCCGCGCGTCCTGTCGGTCATCGGCACGTGCAGCGTGATGAAATCAGCCCGGGCGAAAAGCTCGTCCAGCTCGACCTTGGTGACGCCCATTTCCTCGGCGCGCTCCTTGGAGAGGAACGGGTCATAGGCGACGACATGCATCTTGAGGCCGATGGCGCGGGCGCAGACGATCGAGCCGATATTGCCGGCGCCGATGACGCCGAGCGTCTTGCCGGTGATCTCGACACCCATGAATTTCGACTTTTCCCACTTGCCGGCCTGCGTCGAGGTATCGGCTGCCGGAAGCTGGCGGGCGACGGCGAACATCAGCGCGATCGCGTGTTCGGCGGTGGTGATCGAGTTGCCGAACGGCGTGTTCATGACGATGATGCCGCGGCGCGAGGCGGCCGGAATATCGACATTGTCGACGCCGATGCCGGCGCGGCCGACGACCTTGAGGTTCTTCGCCCCTTCGATGATCTTTTCGGTCACCTTGGTGGCGGAACGGATGGCCAGGCCATCATATTTGCCGATGACTTCGAGCAGACGGTCCTTGTCCTTGCCGAGCTGCGGTTCGAAATCGACTTCGACGCCGCGATCGCGGAAGATCTGGACGGCGGTTTCCGACAATTCGTCGGATACGAGAACGCGAGGTGCCATGAGGGACTCCTTCAAAAATGTTCAGCGATGGATGAAATCAAGGGCTCCGCCCTGTGGCGGAGCCGGATGCGATCACATCAGGCAGCAGCCTGAGAGAGCTGCGCCTTCTGCGTTTCGAAGGCCCAGGAAAGCCAGGGCATCAGCTTCTGCATGTCGGATGCCTCGATCGTAGCACCCGCCCAGATGCGCAGACCCGACGGTGCGTCGCGGTAATGGCCGATGTCATAGGCGACACCTTCCTTTTCCAGCAGGCCGACCAGACCCTTGGCGAAATTCGCCTGGCCATCGTCGTCGAGCGCCGCGATGTCCTTGTCGATGATCTTCAGGCAGACGGAGGTGTTGGAGGCCGTTTCCGCCTTGACGGCGAGATTGGCGATCCAGTCGTTCGCCGCGACGAAATCGTGGATGACCTTGGCATTGGCATCGGCGCGCGCGATCAGCGCCTTGAGACCGCCGAGATCTTTGGCCCAGAGCAGTGCATCGATATAGTCCTCGACGCAGAGCATCGACGGCGTATTGATCGTCTCGCCCTGGAAGATGCCTTCCGTCAGCTTGCCGCCCGAGGTCATGCGGAAGATCTTCGGCAGCGGCCAAGCCGGCGTGTAGGTGGTGAGGCGCTCGACGGCACGCGGCGAAAGAATGATGACGCCGTGTGCGCCCTCGCCGCCCAGAACCTTCTGCCAGGAGAAGGTGACGACATCGAGCTTGGCGAAATCGAGTTGCTGGGCGAAAGCGGCCGAGGTGGCGTCGCAGATCGTCAGGCCCTTGCGGTCGGCGGGGATGAAATCACCGTTCGGCACGCGCACGCCCGAGGTCGTGCCGTTCCAGGTGAAGACGACGTCGCGATCGAAATCGACGGCCGAGAGATCGGGAAGCTCGCCGTAACCGGCTTCGAGCCTGCGCACATCCTTGAGCTTCAGCTGCTTGACGACATCGGTGACCCAGCCGGCGCCGAAGCTTTCCCAGGCGAGCATGTCGACGCCGCGCTCGCCGAGCAGCGACCAGAGCGCCATTTCGACGGCGCCGGTGTCGGAGGCCGGAACGATGCCGATGCGGTAATCCGCCGGCACTTCGAGAATTTCACGGGTAAGGTCGATGGCCTGCTTGAGCTTGGCCTTGCCGACCTTCGCGCGGTGCGAACGGCCAAGGGCCGCGTCGGAAAGGGCTTCGAGCGACCAACCGGGGCGCTTCGAGCAGGGGCCAGAAGAAAAATGGGTATTGTGCGGACGGATGTCCGGCTTTGCGGTCTTCGCCATGATGCTATCCTCTCAGATAGAAAGCCCTTCGTTGGGGAAGGGTGTCCCGCCGCCGTGTCTATGGATCGGCGGCGTCATAGTCAAGACCGAAGCGTCGCAGAGGGAAGATATTTTGACGCAGGCGGAGTGGCGGAACTGAAAAAAGCCGCCCTGCTGGGGCGGCTTTCTGATGCAAGCGGATTGAATTTACTTGTAGACCGGCTGCTGCAACGGGATTTCCGGCGGCGGTTCGTAGCTCGCCTGGGCGCATCCGCCGAAGAGGTAGCGGCCACCGACGCGGACTTCATGGGCGCTCAGGCCCTTGTCGCGGCCCGGACCGCCGTTTTCGGCATAGCCGAACATATTGCCGCCATCGATATGCAGGTAGCGGTAGCCGACATCGGCCTTGAAGTTGCAGGTCACGTCGACCGAGGCGCCGGCCATGAGGGCATAGGTGAAGCGCCAGTTGCCCTTGCCGCCATGGGTGACCTCGTCGTCGCAGAAGCTGCCGTCATCGGCGCAGGCGACGTTGCGCAGGTTTTTCCACTTGACGTAGGATCCGCCGATACCGGCGCCGACATAAGGCGTGACGTAGCCGTAGGTGCCGAGATCGACATAGGCGTTGGCGAGCAGCGTGTAGGCGGTGAGCGAAGAGCGGTCGGTCGAGGTGCAATCCACCAGCGGGAAGCCGCACTGCCCGACCGTCGAGCCGCGGAAGTCGGCCTGGGTGAGATAATCGAAGGTCAGATCGGTGCGCAGGTAGCTGTTGATCTGGTAACCGACACCGCCGCCGATCGTCCATGCGTCGTCGAGGTCAGCGTCGTCGAAATCGACTTCAGTGGCATTGCTGCCCTGGAAATAGCGGGCGCCGCGCAGATCGGTAAAGGCGTAACCGACATCGCCGCGCAGGTACCAGCCCGTCGCTTCACTGACCGTCACTTCGGGCGGCTGCTCCGGGATGGGCTCGGCCGGAGCGAAGTCCGCGGAATAGGCATTTGTCGCGATCAACAATGCCGCGAAGATGCCGGACAAGCTTCTTTTCATGGATCCCACTCCAAAATCCGTTGCATCGGCAGGCTCAAGTCGCCGCCAATCTGATACGCTTCGTATGGATAATGAACCGGAAACGTTAAAAGCTGCTTAACCACGATTATTTACTGTAGATCTTGAAGCTTCCGGCAAAGGAAACATGGATTGCTGCGGTAGAAGTCTTGGAAACGACGACCTGACGAGACCATTTGGCTGGATAGCGCACCGGCTCTTCCCGTAATCTTCGCCCAGCCATGGCACTGCATATGAGCCCCGGCGAGTGATAAATTGGCGAGGACGTTTCCCCACCCGCCCTCATTCCTGTGCTCGTCACAGGAATGAGGGCGGGTGGGTTGATGCTTGCGCTAGATTTTCCACCCTAGATGTTTAGTCCCGGCATTTGCTGGAGCGTAGCGTCGAATAAATCTTCACGAGCAAGCACGCCCATCAGCCGCACGGCACGTCGGTTAGCCCTCATCCTGAGGTACCCCGAAGGGGCCTCGAAGGACGGGGGCGGGTGGCTGCGCACGTACAGCCATCCGAATTGTTGGATCGCGCCCGGTGGCCGGCCTCGTCCTTCGAGGCCCCTGCGGGGCGCCTCAGGATGAGGGCGGAGAGAGGGCCTCGTTCATTCTCCAAGCATCGGCCCAAACGGCCAACCATGCCGCCGAGCCTGATCTGCCCTAAAATTCAGGCAGCGGTCCGGACGTTCGAGATCGTGCCGATCAGCTCGTTGACGATGCGCTCGATCTGGGCGCGATCGTCGCCCTCGGCCATGACGCGGATCAGCGGCTCGGTGCCGGAGGGGCGGATGACAAGCCGGCCGGTCTTGGCAAGCTCGGCTTCGGCATCGGCGATCGCCTTCTGCACCTGGATATCCTCAAGCGGCTTGCCGCCGCTGATGCGGACATTGCGCAGCAGCTGCGGCACCGGCTCGAAGCGGCGGCAGACCTCGCTGACGGTCCTGCCCGTGCGTTTGACGGCGGCAAGGATCTGCAGTGCGGCAACCAGGCCGTCGCCCGTCGTGCCGTAATCCGACAGCACGATATGGCCCGACTGCTCGCCGCCGACATTGTAGTTGTGCTGGCGCATATGCTCGACGACATAACGGTCGCCGACCTTGGTGCGGGCGAGCGCCATGCCGCGCTCGTCGAGAAAGCGCTCGAGGCCGAGGTTGGACATGACAGTGGCGACGATGCCATTGCCACGCAGCTGCTGGCTCTCGGCCCAGCTCTCGGCAATGACGGCCATCAGCTGGTCGCCGTCGACGATCGATCCATTCTCATCGATGATAATGACGCGGTCTGCATCGCCATCGAGCGCGATGCCGATATCGGCCCGCACCTCGTCGACCTTCTTCTGCAGCGCGACCGGGCTGGTGGAGCCGCAATTGAGATTGATATTGGTGCCGTTCGGCTCGTTGCCGATGGTGACGACGTCGGCGCCGAGCTCCCAGAGCACGGCAGGCGCCACCTTATAGGCGGCGCCGTTGGCGCAGTCGATGGCGATCCGCAGGCCCTGCAGGGTCACGTCGCGCGGCAGCGTGCGCTTGGCGTGTTCGATGTAACGATCATGCACGCCGTCGACGCGCTTGGCGCGGCCGATGTCATCGGACTTGGCGAGCTGCGTGCTCAGATCCTTTTCGAGCAAATCCTCGATCTCGGCCTCGATGTCGTCGGACAGCTTATAGCCGTCGGGGCCGAACAGCTTGATGCCGTTATCCTCATAGGGATTGTGCGAAGCCGAGATCATCACGCCGATATCGCAGCGCAGCGAACGGGTCAGCATGGCGACGGCAGGCGTCGGGATCGGGCCGAGAATGAAGGCATCGAGACCGGCGGCGGTGAAGCCTGCGACCATGGCGTTTTCGAGCATATAGCCGGAAAGGCGCGTATCCTTGCCGATGACGACGCGATGGCGATGGTTGCCGCGGCGGAAGATCGTGCCGGCGGCGATGCCGACCCGCATGGCGAGATCCGGTGTCATCGGGAAGACATTGGATTGGCCGCGAATGCCGTCGGTCCCGAAATAGCGTCTTTTCATCTACACTCCTGCACTTTCCGCGCGCCATCCAAGGCAGCGCACCGTTCCAAGCGAATCCGGCTTCAATGGAATGTCGTCAATCCAAGAGCGTGATTCATGCTTGCCTCAATTCAGCGGAATGCCACAAAATGCGGCGATCGGCACGTAAATTAGCAAGAAAAATGATTATATCCCGTTACCAATAGAAAAGGCCGGATCTCCCGCTTGGGAAATCCGGCCTTGTTGAAGACGGCGCTGGCGGCTCAATGCGGCTGCGGTTCGAGGCCGGCTTCGGGCTCGTCGCCCTTGGTCGCAGGCCGCGCGCCGGCCTTCGGCACCGCCGAACCACGGCTCGGCGGTGAGTCGTCGCCGAGATCGCGAGACGGCTTCTCGCCGCGAATCAGCGCCTTGATCTCTTCGCCGGTCAGCGTCTCGTATTCCAGCAGGCCTTCGGCGAGAGCGACGAATTCATCGTGCTTTTCCGTCAGGATCGTACGGGCCTGGGTATAGGCTTCATCGATCAGGCGGCGCACTTCATTGTCGATCTTCTGCGCGGTCGCTTCCGAAACGTTCTTCGACTGCGAAACCGAGTGGCCAAGGAAGACCTCCTGCTGGTTCTCGCCATAGGCGACCTGACCGAGCTGATCAGAGAAACCCCATTGCGTGACCATGGCGCGGGCAAGCTTGGTCGCCTGCTCGATGTCGGAGGAGGCACCCGACGTGATGTTCTCCTTGCCGAAGGTGAGTTCTTCGGCGACACGGCCGCCCATCATGATGCAGAGGCGCGACACCATCCACTTGTAGCTCATCGAGTAGCGGTCGCCCTCGGGAAGCTGCATGACCATGCCGAGCGCACGGCCGCGCGGAATGATCGTCGCCTTGTGCAGCGGATCGGCGACAGCGACATTGAGCGCGGTGATGGCGTGGCCGGCTTCGTGATAGGCGGTGAGCTTCTTCTCCGCCTCGGTCATCGCCGAGGAGCGGCGCTCGGCGCCCATCATGATCTTGTCCTTGGCGTCCTCGAATTCCTGCATGGTGACGACACGCTTGTTGCGGCGGGCGGCCATCAGGGCGGCTTCGTTGACGAGGTTCATCAGGTCGGCGCCGGAGAAACCGGGCGTGCCGCGGGCGAGAACCTTGAGATCGACATTCGGCGCCAGCGGCACATTGCGGGCATGCACCTTGAGAATGCGCTCGCGCCCGACGATGTCAGGGTTCGGCACCACGACCTGACGGTCGAAACGGCCGGGACGCAGCAGCGCCGGGTCGAGAACGTCGGGACGGTTGGTGGCGGCGATCAGGATCACGCCTTCATTCGCCTCGAAGCCATCCATTTCGACCAGCAGCTGGTTCAGCGTCTGCTCGCGCTCGTCGTTGCCGCCGCCGAGACCGGCGCCGCGATGGCGGCCGACCGCATCGATTTCGTCGATGAAGATGATGCAGGGCGCATTCTTCTTCGCCTGTTCGAACATGTCGCGGACGCGGCTTGCGCCGACGCCGACGAACATTTCGACGAAGTCGGAACCGGAAATCGTGAAGAACGGCACATTGGCCTCACCGGCGACCGAGCGGGCGAGCAGCGTCTTACCGGTGCCCGGAGGGCCGACGAGCAGCACGCCGCGCGGGATCTTGCCGCCGAGACGCTGGAATTTCTGCGGATCACGCAGGAATTCAACAATTTCTTCGAGATCCTGCTTGGCCTCGTCAACGCCGGCGACATCATCGAAGGTCACGCGGCCATGCGCTTCGGTCAGAAGCTTGGCCTTGGACTTGCCGAAGCCCATCGCGCCGCGTGAGCCACCCTGCATCTGCCGCATGAAGAACAGCCAGACGCCGAGAATGAGAAGCATCGGCAAGAGCGTGCCGAGATAGCTCAAAAACCCCGAGGAACCGTCCGTTTCCGGACGGGCGGAAACCAGGACATTCTTCTGCTGCAGGCGATCGAGCAGGCTGTCGTCGATTACAGGGGAGTAGGTCTGAAAGGTGGTGCCGTTTTCAACATAGCTTCCGGAAACACGGTTGCCCGTGACCACGACATCCTTCACCCGGCCCGCATCGACCTCACGCAGAAACTGCGAATAAGGGATTTCGCGGGAGCCCGTCTGTGCCGGCGCCGTCTGAAACATACTGAACAGGGCGATCAGCAGAAGCGCGATGATCGCCCACAAGGCAAAATTACGTAAGTTAGGGTTCATTGAACTCCCCAGCACTGGAACAGCCGCCTCATGGCGACCGTCTTATTCATTCTAACATAGGGTTGCGCCGTGCTGTTGCCAAGGCAATCCCCCAGGTCAGATGGTTTTTCCGTCAATACTTCTTAAAGGCGGTCCCGCATAGGGCGCCATCGCGAAAACCGCCGAAAGCCTACCGGCAAAGATGAAATCAAATCGTGTCAAAAAGCGGTCGAAGGGTGCGAAATAGGGCGCCAGACGGATCGAGTCGACAGATTTCGGAGATAGAGGGTGTCCATCGACGGAAAAAGCCGGCGCTGAGGCGACGGCACGCTTCCATGCCGCCTTGGGCAGGCCCCTGCCCTCTCCTCCCTTATTCCTGTGCTCGTCACAGGAATCTTCCGCGCCCAAGTCGTTGGGCGCGGAAGACTCGTCCTGTTTTGTAGAGTCATTCACCGCGCCGACGCGCGGTGGCTGGATTCCTGTGACGAGCACAGGAATGAGGGAGGAGAGGCCGGCTCGTGCTTCTATTCTAGCGTTGACTGCCGACCCATTGCACACACGAAACCTTCCATCCCACACCCCCGCCTCTCCCGGTCGCAACACCAGCGGCAATATCCCCCGGCTCTCCCGCGCCAGATAAAGCCCATCACGCCTCAGATCGAACACCACTCGACCGACAGTCACCCGCCCCGGTTCCCCGCCGGTGACAAATGAGAGAAGGCGCTCCATATGCGCCCTCCCCGGCACGAATGGCTGTCCGCCGAAGACGGCTGTCAGACGGCCGAGCGCATAATCCAGAACTGCGCGATCCTGCCGCAAGCCATCAACAGATACCTGCCCAAGCAGGCCGCCGTGAAGCCTGAAGTGGCGGTCAAGCCATTCGGCTGCTGCGGACGACACAGCCAGCCGCGCTTCCCAGGCCGCGTGAATATCCATCTCCGTCGCTCGATCGGCGGATAGCTGCCGGCGCACCCGTACGCGCTCGTATTTCACATCCTCATTGCTGGGGTCGTCGATCCACGCCACGTCCCGCTCTCTCAGAAAAGCCCGGATATCGGCCCGGCTGGAAAAGAGAAGCGGCCGCAAAATCCAGAACCGCCGGTCGAAGAGCACCGCATCGGCGATTCCCGATGAAAGCTGCTCCGTTCGCATGCCGCGCATCTGCAATGTTTCGCGCTGGTCGTCGAGCGTATGGCCGGTGACGATGAGATTGGCGCCGAGCCTCTCTGCCGATTCCGCCAAGAGGTCGTAGCGAGCCTCGCGGGCCGCGGCCATGATGCCGGTTTTCGGCTTTTCGCCCTGCCAGGCTGCGATGATGTGGGGAATGCCGAGCGATGCGCAGAGCGCGGCAACCTGTCGCGCTTCGTCCGCGGAGCCGGCCCGCAGCCCGTGATCGACGGTGGCAGCACAGAGTGAAATCTTGAGATGAGGCGCGGCCTTCACGGCTTCGTCGAGGAGGAGAAGCAGGCCGGTGGAATCGCTGCCGCCCGATATCGCGACGAGAAGGCGCGCAGGGCTTTGAAGCGATTCGAGGAACTGGAGGATCGCCGCTTGAGGCGATGCGGCTTCCGGAGACATACCGGAAGACCTTAGCAGGCGAGCCGTTTCTGTTCGCTCGCAACCTTGCTTATGACGGCGCGTGACGCCTTCGGATAGCGCTTCGAGACTTCGCGCAGCGTCGCGCAGGCCGTTTCCTTATTATCGAGGGCCGCAAGCGACATGCCGAGTTTCAGCAGCATTTCCGGCGCCTTTTCCGAGCCGCCGTATTTCTGATGCGCGTTGAGGAAGGTCTTGGCCGCCTCGTTATATTTACCCTGCGAGTAGAGCGCTTCGCCGAGCCAGAAATTGGCGTCGGCGGCCCGCGCGCTGCTCGGGTAACGGGCGATGTACTGGTTGAATTCCTGCTCTGCGGTGCCGTAATCGCCTGACAGCACGTGGCCATAAGCTGCCTTGTACTGATCCGCCTCACTGCCGAGCGAGGCCGTCTGCTGCGGTGTGCGGCCATTGGCATCGGGAAGCGGGCCGGAGCCGATGCTGGCATTTTCGTCGACGGTTCCGCCGATCGGGTTGCCGTTCTGATCGAAGTCGATCGAGCCAAGCTGCTTCGGCGGCTGGCCGAGGCCGGTATTATCAGGCCCATCGGTGGAGGGAGCCGTTTCGGCTCCCTGCGGTGCTTGGATCACCCTGGCGACATCGTCGCCGCCGGACGCTGCCGGAGCGGCATCAGTCTCGCTCTTCTTGACGGGAGCCTTGGCGCCGCCGCCGCCGGCACCGGTCTTTTCGAGCTGCTGGAAGCGGAATTCATTGTCTTCCTGCTGCTTGCGGATCGTCTCCTGCATCTGCAGCAGCTGGAAGCTCATCTCCTCGATTCGGCCGTTCAGCTGCCGCAGCTGCTCTTCGAGCTGTTGCACGCGAACCTCGGCGTCGCCGCTCTGCACCTTGACAACGGGCGCTGACGCCTGGTTCTCCGCGGATCGACCGCCGAGATGCAGCCCGAAGAACGAGGCCGAATAGGCCACCCGCTCGCTCCCGGTCACAGCCGCGAGGCACAGCATGCCTGCCACGACAAGTTTCTTCATATGTATCGTCCTGTCCCAGTGATTCTTCGCGCCTTGAGGCACGAACAGGAGATTTTTCCAATTGCTGTCAAAAAGCAACGGAGTCTGGCCAAAGTGTGATCAAAAAGAAAAGGCGGCCCCTGATGGGACCGCCTTTAGAAAACGAATTATATCGGCATATTACATGCCGGCGCCACCGAGCACGGTCACCGCGCGGCGGTTCTGCGACCAGCAGGAAATATCGTCGCAGACGGCGACCGGACGTTCCTTGCCGTAGGAGATCGTCTTCATGCGCTGCGCCGGAACGCCGCGCGAAGCGAGGTAATCCTTGGCAGCAGCGGCACGGCGGGCGCCGAGCGCGAGGTTGTACTCGCGCGTGCCGCGTTCGTCGGCATGACCTTCGACAGTGATCTGGTAGTTCGGGTAACGGCCGAGCCACTGCGCCTGACGGTCGAGCGTCTGCGAGGCATCGGCGCGGATCGACGAGGAGTCGGTATCGAAGAAGATGCGGTCGCCGACATTGACCGTGAAGTCCTGGGCCGAGCCTGGCGTTGCGGCACCACCCGCGCCGGCGCCGAGGCCGAGCTCACCGGCGCTGTTCGGCGGCTTCTTGGCGCAGCTTGCAAGCGCGAGACCGGCGAGAAGCGCGATCATGACGGGGTTGCGGGCGAAATTCTGCATGCGGCTCATTGCCGGGGTGTGAATTCGGCTCATGGCCGGGTCTCCTTGCGATTTCAGGGTTTCCGGACAGTAACCGCACTCGGTTAACCGCCCCTCAAAGTTTATGGTTAACAATTTACTGATTTGTCCCGTAGCCGCCCGGTTTCCATGATTTTGGGGCGACATGAAGGCATTGCCGCGCCTCTTACTCCAGAAGCGGCGACCAAGCCGGGTCGGAACCGTAGGTTGGTGTCTTCACAAGCTGCTCGTTGTAACCGGTCAGGTCGATCGAGTAGAGCTGCGGACCGCCGGAGCCCGCCGCCTGGCGGAAGAACATCAGCACGCGGCCGTTCGGCGCCCAGGTCGGGCCCTCATTGTGGAAGCCGGTCGTCAGGATGCGTTCGCCCGAACCGTCCGGCTTCATCACGCCGATCGAGAACTTGCCGCCGGCCTGCTTGGTGAAGGCGATGAGATCGCCGCGCGGCGACCAGACCGGCGTCGAGTAGGAGCCGTCGCCGAAGGAGATACGGGTCTGGCCGGAGCCATCGGCATTCATCACGTAGATCTGCGGCTTGCCGCCGCGGTCGCTTTCGAAGCTGACGCGGGCACCATCAGGCGAATAGGAGGGCGAAGTGTCGATCGCCGCCGTCGAGGTCAGCCGCGTCGTCGTGCGCGAGCGCAGATCCATCGTATAGATGTTGGAATTGCCTTCCTGCTGCAGGCTCATGATCACCTTCTGCCCATCCGGCGAAAAGCGCGGCGAGAAGGTCATGCCGGGGAAATTGCCGACGACTTCACGCTGCCCGGTTTCGAGCTGTAGCAGATAGACCCGCGGCTGCTGGTTGGCAAAGGACATGTAGGTGACTTCCTGCCGGCTCGGCGAGAAGCGCGGCGTCAGCACGAGATCGCTGCCATCCGTCAGCATGCGCACGTTGAAGCCGTCCTGATCCATGATCGCCAGCTGGCGCTTGCGCTGCTGCTTGGTGCCGGATTCGGAGACGAAGACGACGCGGGTGTCGAAATAACCCTCTTCACCGGTGATCTGCTTGTAGATCGCATCGGCGATGATGTGCGCCACACGGCGCCAGTTCTCCGGCTGTGTATAGAACTGCTGGCCGGTCATCTGCTGTCCGGCGAACGGGTCCCAGAGTCGGAATTCGGCGCGAAGTCGGCCATCCGCTTCCTTGGTAACTCGGCCGGTGACCAGCGCCTGTGCATTGATGACCTTCCAGTCCTCGAAGCGCGGCGAAGCGTCGGGATTAGAAATCTTCTCGATGAAGGCCGTTTTGTTGATGGGCGCGAAAAGACCGGACCGCTGCAAGTCGGCGGCGATGACTTGCGAGACCTGCGCGCCCATGTCGCCCTGGAAGTCGGTCACCGCAATCGGCATCGGTTGGACATTGCCTTTTCGAAGATCGAGGGTGACCAACGCGTTCGCCGGCGTCGTAAAGGCTGCGACCCCAATCAGGCCTGCAATGACCATCAGAGCGCGGATGAGGGAACACTTGACCATATCAAACAAGCCTTTCAGCATCTTATTGGGTAAGAGCGCTGGTGTCGAAATTGAAAACAACTTCCTTCCAAGCATCGTATTTATCTTTCGGAAGCATCGTAAAAGGAGCTGCGCGACGAACGGCGCGAAGGCCGGAATCGGTAAGACTTTTCTGCGCACGCTCACCGCCACCGGTAACCTGCACATCAGGGTTGCCTACGATCTGCCCGTCTCTGGCTAGCTTTATGTGGATCGTCAAACGCACGCTGCCGATGTCTTTCAGCCGACTGTCGACGATGAATTGACGTTCGATCGCGTTTCGCAACACCTGAGCTTCAGCCGCGCTGATACGCGGCGAATTTGCATCGCTGTTTCGACGATCAGCCGTCTCCGCATTTGCATCGAAGGGAAATGCGAGGCCAAGGATTAACCCTGCCAGCATCGCGCATATGCCGAAAGATTTCGCGAAATGGATCGAATCCCTCGGCATTTAAATCCCCATATCGCTGGGATGAAAGTTAAGAACGACCTCGTTCCACACGTCATACTTGTCCATCGGAAGATTCGTGCGGAACGACGGAGCAGATTTCATCACGGCACGGTAAGCGCCACTTTCCAGCGCACGACGCGTTGAATCGGTGCTGCTTCCACCGGAAGACTCGATCTCAGGCTGGCCGATAATGTTTCCATCTTTGTCGAGTTTGAAATGCACGGTGATGACCATGCCGGAAAGGCCTTCCATTCCCGGAGTGATAAGCCAGTTACCCTCGATCAAACCCTTTAGCGCATCTTCTTCGCTTTGACTGAGCTTGGAGCCGCCATTGCTCTTCTTCGCCCCCAGCGACGCCTCCTGCGTCGAGCGCTTGGCGCCGCCGGCCGAAGGATCCGTCTTGTTCAGCAAAGCGTTAATCTCGTCAGCATTGAAGTCGCTCTTCATTGACGAGGCGGATTTCGCCACTTCCTGTTTCTTATCGGCCTTCTTTTTGTCTGTCGGCTTTTCCGCAGCCTTCGGCTGGTCTGGAGTCTTTTCCGGCGGCTTTTCGGCGGGCTTCTGCGGCTCCGGCGGCTTTACCTGCGGCTTGACGACCGGCGTCGGCACGTTGTCCGGCAATGCTTCCGCATCCGGCTTCGGCGGCTCCTCAGGCTTGGCCTGTTCTTCAGGCGGCTTTTCCTCGGGCTTCGGCGGCGTCGCTTCAACCGGCTTCGGCGGCGGAATGGAAGCAACTTCCTTCGGCTGCTCGACCTCGGTCTCTTCCTTGTTGACTTCCTTGACGTCGTTCGGCTTGGGATCGACCTGCGGCTGCGGCTTTTCGCTGGAATTGGCGGCAGCCGCCTCGCTGTTGCTCGGCTTGGCGTTCGGCACCGGCGGCGTCTTCAGGTCGACATTGTTGTCGCCGGCGTTCTCGGCCGGCTGCGCGATCGGCGGACGTGTCGTCGGCACCGGCGCTGAAGTCTCCTTCTTCGGAGCCTTCTTGTCGCCCTGCTGCATCTGGGTGATGGATTCCACCGGTACGAGATCGACCGGCATGGCCTCGAAATCCTCCACCTTGAAGGATTCCGGCGCGCCGAGCGATACCATCGCCCAGGTCAGCACCAGGCAGTGCAGAACAGCAGATGTGACGACGCTGGTCTTCATCTTGAACGCTACTGGTCCTTCTTCTGCTGCGTCACCAGGCCGATATTCTTGAAGCCGGCGCCCTGGATGCGCGCCATGACGTCGGCGATGACGCCGTAGGGCGCTGTTGCATCACCGCGCACGAAGATACGTTCGTTATAGCCGGTGGTGGCGATCGCCTCGAGCTTGGCGGCGATCTCGGCCGCCGGGATCGGCGTTTCCTGCAGGAACACCTCGCCGTCGTTCTTGACGGAGATGGTGATCGGCTGCGTCTCGGAATTCAGCGCCTTGGCCTGCGTTTCCGGCAGGTCGATCGGCACGCCGACCGTCATCATCGGTGCGGCGACCATGAAGATGATCAGAAGCACGAGCATGACGTCGACGAGCGGCGTCACGTTGATCTCGGAGATGACGGCCTTGTTCCGACCGCCGCGACGGCGGCGTCCGCCGCCCCCGCCGCCATTGCCTCCAACAGCCATACCCATGTCAGTATTCTCCGTTGGTTACTGAGCGGCAGCGCGCGGCTGCAGCTTCTCGTCGATCTGGCGCGAAAGTATGGCGGAGAATTCATCCGCGAAACCTTCCATGCGCGCCGAGAGCTTGCCGGCGTCGGCGGAGAACTTGTTGTAGGCGATAACCGCCGGAATAGCGGCGACGAGGCCGATCGCGGTGGCGAGCAGCGCTTCGGCGATACCGGGGGCGACGACCGCGAGATTGGTCGACTTCGAGCCGGCGATCGCCTGGAACGAGGTCATGATGCCGACGACGGTGCCGAACAGGCCGATGAACGGGCCGGCCGAACCGATGGTCGCAAGCGACCCGAGACGGGCGCCGAGATATTCGGTTTCACGGGCGAGCGTCACGTCCATCGCACGGTCGATACGCATCTGCAGGCCGATCGGCGAGCGGGCGCCGCGTTCGAAGGATTTCTTCCACTCGCGCATGGCCGCGACGAAGATCGACGCCAGGCCGGTATTGTTGCGCTCCGACAGGGAGCGATAGAGTTCTTCCAGCGACTGGCCCGACCAGAACACCTGTTCGAACTTATCGAACTGGCGCCGTGCGCGGCCATAGGCCAGGTATTTGTCGATGACGATCGCCCAGGTCCACACAGAGGCTGCGATGAGCCCGAGCATGACGAGCTTGACGACGATGCCGGCCTGCATGAAAAGCGACCAGAGGCTGACGTCCGTCGTGGCTGCTGCCAATCCTACTTGTTCCATTGATCCAAAATCCCCGAATCCAAACGCCCGGTGCTGGACCGGGCGGCACAAAGTGATCTCGCAAGAAGTGTCCGGCGGCCGCCGCCCAAAGCCCTGGTCAAGCTTCCAAGCTCATCTTCCGCCTTCTTGCCGTCAAATTTGGTCAAAGGAAGGCGTGCACCGCACAAACTCCGACTTTCCCAGTAAGACACTATTATGGTTAATAGATCGTTAGTGCCGGACTGTGACAGCAAGCCTGTATTCGCAAGATTTTATTCCTGGATTACTTGACCGGAGCAAGCTCCGGCTGCCGAAAGAGCGCTCATCCTGCGGCGCAGAAATTCCTTCACATAAAGCTCAAGTTTTTACAAGGCCGAATTTCGAGCGATTCGGCGCTATAGCGGCGTGCTGCCTTCCAGGAATTTCGCCGCCAGCGTTTCCGGCAGCCGTCGCGGCCGCCCCTTGGCGTTGATGACGGCGATGATCACCTTGGCTGAAATCAGCAGCGTCTCGCCGCAACGGATCTGCTGGTTGAGCACCATCTTGGCGCCACCGGCCTTCTCCGTATGCGTCAGGATCGTCAGCACGTCGTCCATGCGTGCCGGGCTCTTGAAATCGATCTCCATGCGGTGGACGACGAAGACAAGCCCCTCCTCGTCGGCGCTGACGAGTTCGCGCTGCTCGACCCCGAGGCAGCGCAGATAATCGGTGCGGCCGCGCTCCAGAAAATGCAGGTAGCGGGCGTGATAGACCAGCCCGGAGAAATCCGTGTCCTCATAATAAACCCGCTGGACGAGGCGATGTCCGGCCTCCGTCAGCTCTCCCGAAATGGAAAAAGGGCGTTCCGTCATAATTTTCTCCAAACTGAGGTGCCCTCTTTGGCGCAACGCCTCTCGACAGGCAAGCATTGAATGCCCGGCAGGCAGGCGTTGAACGCGCCGCCGCCAGGCATTGAATGATTGTCACAATTCCTAACTATTCCCGATAATGAGCGACCGATCAGGAGACGATACGATGAAGATTGCGGTTATGGGCGGAGACGGTTTCATTGGTTGGCCAACGTCGCTGCATCTCTCCGACGCCGGTCACGACGTCCATATCCTCGACAATCTCTCGCGCCGCTGGATCGACACCGAACTTGGCGTTCAGTCGTTGACGCCGATGGATTCGATCCAGGAGCGCACCCGCATCTGGCATGCCGAAACGGGACGCCGCATCCACTTCAATCTGATCGATCTCGCCAGGGATTACGAACTGCTGAAGAAATGGCTTTCCGAGAATCGCCCCGATGCCATCATCCATTTCGCGGAACAGCGCGCGGCGCCCTATTCGATGAAGAGCGACCGCCATAAGAACTACACGGTCAACAACAATGTCAGCGCCACGCACAACCTTTTGAACGCCCTGACCGAGCTCAACCTCGACGCCCATCTCATTCATCTCGGCACCATGGGCGTCTACGGCTATTCGACGGTCGGCGCGGCGATCCCGGAAGGGTACCTGCCGGTCGGCATTGAAACGGCGGGCGGCGAGACGGTCAGCCAGGAAATCCTCTATCCCTCCAATCCCGGCTCGATCTACCACATGACCAAGTGCCTGGATCAGCTTCTTTTCCAGTTCTACGCCAAGAACGACAGCTTGCGGATCACCGACCTGCACCAGGGCATCGTCTGGGGCACGCATACCGAACAGACGCGCCGCCACGCGCAGCTCATCAACCGTTTCGACTATGACGGCGATTACGGCACCGTGCTGAACCGCTTCCTCATCCAGGCGGCGATCGGTTATCCGCTGACCGTGCACGGCACCGGCGGCCAGACCCGCGCCTTCATCCATATCCAGGATTCGGTGCGCTGCATCGAGCTGGCGCTACAGAATCCTCCCGCCCGCGGCGCCCGCGTCGAAATCTTCAATCAGATGACGGAAACCCACCGGGTGCGCGACCTTGCCGAAATGATCGCCAGGATCAGCGGCGCCACGATTGCCTGGCTGCCCAATCCGCGCAAGGAAGCCGCCGAAAACGAGCTGATCGTCCGCAACGAAAAGTTCCTCGATCTCGGCCTCGAACCGATCACGCTGGAAACAGGGCTGCTCGGCGAGATCGTCGACGTCGCGAAGAAATTCGCCTACCGCGTCGACCGTGCCCGCGTGCCGGCCGTCTCCGCCTGGACCAGGGATATTGCCGCGACGATCAACCACGATCCGGAAGGCATGCGGCTGAAATCGGTGTCATGAGCAATGGTTTGTTATTGGAACGCCGTCAGTCCGATGAACTCCCCCTCATTCCTGTGCTTGTCACAGGAATCCAGCGCGCCCAAGTCTTTGGGCGCAGAAGAGTCATTCACGGCGCGGACGCGCGGTGGCTGGATTCCTGTGACAAGCACAGGAATGAGGGCACGCGTGGAGGCGGCAGGGACCGATGACGTCTACCTCGAGCCTCGCCTACGTCACCCTCGTCACCAACGCCGACTACGCCATGGGCGCGACTGCGCTTGCCCGCTCCTTGCGCCGAACCGGCACCAGCGCCGAAATCGTCGTCCTCCATACCGGCGGCGTCAATGCAGCCGCCCTCGCCCCGCTCGCGACCCTCGGCTGCCGCCTGATCGAAGTCGAGCACCTGCCGCTGTCCGACGCCTTCAACGAACGCCACGCCCGCGGCCAACTCCATTCCGCAGCGCCTTTCACCAAGGGCCGCAAGCCGGCGTTCCATTCGCCGCTCGACAATTTCTGCAAGCTCAGGCTCTGGCAGCTCGTCGAATACGAGCGCTGCGTCTTCATCGACGCCGATGCCCTGGTGCTGAAAAACGTCGACAGGCTCTTCCTTTATCCGGAATTTTCCGCCGCCCCCAATGTCTACGAAAGCCTCGCCGACTTCCGCCGCATGAATTCCGGTGTCTTCGTCGCCACGCCGTCGCATGACACGTTCCGGCACATGCTCGAAAGGCTCGACACGCCGGAAGTCTTCTGGCGCCGCACCGATCAGACCTTTCTTGAGACCTTCTTCCCAGATTGGCACGGCCTGCCGGTCTATTTCAACATGCTGCAATATGTATGGTTCACCATGCCGGCGCTTTGGGACTGGAAGAGCGTCTCGATCCTGCACTACCAGTATGAAAAACCGTGGGAAAAAGATCATCCCAAGGCAGCGCAGCTACAACCTTTGATCGATGTATGGCATCGTTTCTACGATGGCGGCGATGTGCCCGAGATCGCGGCGCTGGACAATCCGGAAGGGGCAGCATGAAGGTATTGGTATCCGGCGGAACGGGTCTCGTCGGCCGCTATGTCGTCGAGGAGCTTCTGACCACCGGCTATCAGGTGATCGTCGGCGGCCGCCGGGCGCCGCATCCCCGCCTCTTCTCCCGCCCGGTCGAGTTCGCAGCGCTCTCCCTCGATCCCGACCAGGATCAGATCGACGTTTTCGACGACGCCTATTTCTTCGTCCACGCCGCCTTCAGCCATGTTCCCGGCAAATATCGCGGCGGCGAAGGCGACGATCCGAAGACCTTCCACAGGTTGAACCTCGACGGCACCGTCCGGCTTTTCGAAGCGGCCAAACGCGCCGGCACGCGCCGCTGCGTTTTCCTGTCCAGCCGCGCTGCCTACGGCGAACATCCGCCCGGAACCGAGCTCACAGAAACGATGCTGCCGAAGCCGGAGACGCTCTACGGCCAGATCAAACTCGACGCCGAAGGCGCGCTGAGCCACCTCTCGACGCCGGGTTTTGCCGGCGTCAGTCTGAGGGCGACCGGCATCTATGGCGATCTTTCGCCGAACAAATGGGACGGCCTCATCGCCGATTATCGCGCCGGCCGGCCGGTCGCTCCCCGCGCGGCAACGGAGGTTCACGGCCGTGACCTCGGGCGCGCGGTGCGGCTGATGTTGGAGACGGAAAGCCCCCGCATCTCCGGCGAGATCTTCAACGTGTCGGACATCGTCGTCGACACCCGCGACATCCTTGCCCCCATCCGCCGTGAGACGGAATGTCGTCATGCGCTGCCGGCTCCGGCCGACAGCACAGCGCTCAATCCGATGAGCACGGCAAAAATCCGCGCGCTCGGCTGGATGCCGGGCGGAACCCCTCTGTTCGAGGAAACAATGCGGCGGCTGGCCGTCGCGCTGCCGACGTCGGCACACGAATCGACGCAGCAGCGATAGGCATGCTCCACACGGCGTGAAACCACCGCGCTCCTGTCGCACCCTGCATTTGCATCGGACCTCCAGCCGTCTATGCTCGGCCGAACCTCTCACATCTGGCAGATCGAATGACCGCACGAGAACTGAAAGCGCAGTTGCGCAATGAACGGCTGGCCGCCCGCGACGCCATTGCTCCTGAGGAGCGTATCTCCAAAAGCCTTGCAATGGCAGAACATGCCGGCGAGGCGGTCGCCTTTGCGCCCGGCACGATCGTCTCCGGTTTCCTGCCGATCCGGTCCGAGGCCGATCTGCGGCCGCTGATGGCCCGGTTTGCAGCGCGCGGCGCACGGCTGTGCGTGCCGGCGATCCTCGACAAGCAGACCATCGCCTTTCGGGAACTGACGCAAGACGTGCCTCTCATCGAGACCGGCTTCGGCACGGTGGCCCCCGGCACGGAGGCCGACATTCTCGATCCCGAGATCATGCTGGTGCCGCTTTCGGCCTTCGATATCCGCGGCCATCGCATCGGCTACGGCGCCGGCTATTACGACCGCGCCATCAGCCGGCTAAGAGAGAAACGCCTGCATCCGAAGCTGATCGGCATTGCATTCGACTGCCAGGAAGTGGCACATGTGCCCGACGAGCCGCATGACATAAGCCTGGATGCCATCCTGACAGAAAGCGGCCTGCGCTTTTTTGCCTCTTGGATTGGATAGGGAATGCGGCTGCTTTTTTTGGGTGACATGGTCGGCAAGACGGGACGCACGGCGGTCTGGGACCGCCTCCCCGGCCTGATCTCCGACCTCCGGCTCGATTTCGTCATCGTCAACGGCGAGAACGCCGCCGGCGGCTTCGGCATCACCGAGGACATTTTTCTGGAAACGATCAATGCCGGCGCAGATGTCGTAACGACCGGCAATCACGTCTGGGACCAGAAGGAAGCGGTCGCCTTTGCCGGGCGCCACGATCAGTTTCTGCGGCCGGCCAACTATCCCCAAGGCACGCCCGGCCGCGGCTCCGGCCTTTTCTATGCCAGGAACGGCGCGCGTGTGCTCGTCGCCAATGTCATGGGCCGGGTCTTCATGCATCCGGAACTCGACGATCCCTTCAAATCGGCGGAGGTGATCCTCGACGCCTGCCCGCTGAAGGAGCAGGCCGATGCGATCATCTTCGATTTCCATGCGGAAGCGACCAGCGAGAAACAGTGTTTCGGCCATTTCGTCGACGGCCGCGCCAGCTTCGTCGTCGGCACCCATACGCATGTGCCGACCGCCGACGCGCAGATCCTGAACGGCGGCACGGCCTATATGTCGGATGCCGGAATGTGCGGCGATTACGATTCCTCGCTCGGCATGGACAAGGAGGAGCCGCTCAACCGCTTCATCTCCAAGATGCCGAAGGGCCGCATGGAAGCGGCGAGCGGCCCGGCGACGATCTGCGGCGTCGGCGTCGAGATTTCCGACGCGACGGGACTGGCCGAAAAGATCGCGCCGCTCCGGCTCGGGCCACGCCTGGCCGAGACCGTGCCGGAGTTCTGGCGGTAACCCACCGCGACCAACACGCAAATGTGAGCAGCCTCGGTCTGGACCCCTGCGACCTCTTGCCGCATTCTCCGGCCTTCACGTGAAAGCGCCGGAGGGGTGGCATGAGGCCGCAACATCTTGTCCTCGCGATCGCATGCCTTACCGCCTTCATCGTGTCGGGTCGCGCAGCAACGGCGCAGGAACAGCGCGCGCCCGTCAGCCAGTGCCAGGCGATCGCGCAGACCATCCCCAAGGCGACCTTCGCCAGCTTTTCCGGCGCCCAGCCGGTCACACCTGCCGTCTCCGAGGGCGAGGACGTCAAATTCACCTTCCTCGGCCACTCCACTTTCGAGATCGATACGCCCGCCGGCATCATCATCGCGACCGACTATAACGGCTGGTACCGGCCGGCGGCGCTGCCAGACGTCGTAACGATGAACAAGGCTCATACGACCCACTTCACCTTGACGCCTGAGCCGGGGATCAAGCATGTGCTGCATGGCTGGAGCGATGTTCCCGGCGAGGCAGCGAAGATCGATCTTGTGGTCGGCGACGCCCATATCCGCAACATCGCCACGGATATCCGCTTCAGCTATGGCCTCGGCGGCTCGCAGCAGAATGGAAACTCGATTTTCGTCTTCGAAATTGCCGGCCTTTGCATCGGCCATCTCGGCCATCTGCATTACGAGCTGACGGATACCCATTATACCGAGATCGGCCGCCTCGACGTCGTCATGGTGCCGGTCGACGGCGGCCTGACCATGGGCGCCGACAGCATGAGCCGTGTCATCAAGCGGCTGCGCTCGTCGCTGATCCTGCCGATGCACCGCCGCGGCCCGCCGGTCAGTGCCTTCGTCGCCATGTTCGGCAAGGACTTCGATGTCGCTTATGCGCCCGATGACAGCATCACCGTCTCCATGCGCACGCTGCCGAAGAAGCCGCTGATCTACGTCATGAAAGGCGTGCAGTAAGAAGGTCCGGCGGGTTCCTTCAAGCCTTGCTTATCAGGCAAACTGCAGGTGGCGTTTCACGCCGACGTCGGGCATCTTGTCGTCGTCGAGATTGGCCTTGGCGATCTCCCACCCGAATTTCAGGGTGTTGCCGGTGGAAACCCAGATCTCGGCATCATCGACATGCAGGGAAAGCATGGTGAGTTTCGGGTCTTTCTTGCCGCCGTCATACCAGGCCGCCACCATCGAACTCCAATATTCCTCGATCTTGGAAGGGTCGGGGTGTACCTCGATCACGCCGGAAAGGCAGGCGTGATAATCGTGATCCTTGCCGATGACGCAAAAATGCGCGCGGCTGCCGGGCTTGATGGCGCGGACGATATCGGCGTCGGTCTTGGTGAAGAACCAGATGGTGTTGGTGGTGGGATCGGCATGCGGCGCCATCGGCTGCATGTGCATATCAAGCCCGGAAATTCCAAGCATGCCGGCATGAACGCCGTTGACCTGATCCCAAAGCTGACGTGCCGGTTGCTCCCGCGCCTCGCTGAGACTTGCCATGACCGTTCCTTTCCGTTGGATGGAGTTCGATTGAAACGTCATCCTTTCGCCTTTGTTCCGAACTGCTTTTCCCTTGAACAGGTGCGGTTTCGCTCTTATAAGGCGCCCCATTCCGAACAATGAGACGTGAACAGGAGTGCCATGGCTGGCCATTCACAGTTTAAAAACATCATGCACCGCAAAGGCCGTCAGGATGCCGTGCGGTCGAAAATGTTCTCCAAGCTTGCGCGCGAAATCACCGTTGCCGCCAAGGCCGGCCTGCCCGACCCGACGATGAATGCCCGTCTTCGCCTGGCGATCCAGAACGCCAAGGCCCAGTCCATGCCGAAGGACAACATCGACCGCGCCATCAAGAAGGCAGCCGGCGCCGACGGCGAAAACTACGACGAAGTCCGCTACGAGGGCTACGGCCCGGGCGGCACGGCGATCATCGTCGAGGCCCTGACCGACAATCGCAACCGCACCGCCTCCAACGTCCGCTCGATCTTCACCAAGGCCGGCGGCGCCCTCGGCGAAACCGGCTCCGTGTCCTTCTCCTTCGACCATGTCGGCGAAATCACCTACAAGCTTTCCGTCGGCGACGCCGACAAGGTGATGGAAGCCGCGATCGAAGCCGGCGCCGACGACGTCGAGACCGATGAAGAGGGCCACTACATCACCTGCGCCTTCGAAGCCCTCGGCGAAGTATCGAAAGCGCTGGAATCCGGCCTCGGCGAAGCCGAAACCGTCAAGGCCGTCTGGCGCGCCCAGAACAACGTGCCGGTGGACGAAGAAAAAGCCCAGTCGCTGATGAAGCTCATCGACAGCCTGGAAGACGATGACGACGTGCAGAACGTCTATTCCAACTTCGAGGTCTCGGAAGAAGTGCTGGCCAAGCTCTCGGCCTGAGTTTTCAAAATGATCTTCCATGAAAAACCCGGCCGCGACGCCGGGTTTTTTGTGCCGAGCCGCGCATTGCGAACCCCTACGCGGCCACCCGCATGAAGTTTCCCAGGCCCGCGAATAGTTCCACCGATCTCAGCCGCGCCTCGATATTATGGATCGGCATGGAGATGATCACCTCGTCGGCCTGCGTTTCCTTGAGGAACGCCGTCAGTTTTGCCTCTGCCGTCTCCGGCGAGCCGACCACCGCATAACGCAGCGTGTGTTCGACGTTCATCTTCTCCATCGGCGACCAGAACGCCTCCATATCGGCCACCGGACGCGGGAACGGACCGCGGACATTGCGGCGCAGGTTGACGAACTGCTGCTCGGCGGAGGTGAAATGATAGCGCGCCTCCTCGTCCGTCGCCGCCACCGCGCCCATGACGCCGACCATCACATAGGGCTTGTCGAGCGTTGCCGAGGGCTGGAAGCGGTCGCGGTAGATCGCGATCGCATCGAGCAGCATGTCGGGCGCAAAATGCGAGGCGAAGGCATAGGGAAGCCCGAGCATGGCGGCGAGTTGGGCGCTGTAGAGGCTGGAGCCGAGCAGCCAGATCGGAATATGCGAGCCGTTGCCGGGGACGGCAAGGATCGCCTGGTTCTCAACCGGCGTGCCGAGCAGCTGCTGCAGTTCCACCACGTCGTTCGGGAAGCTGTTGGCGCCGGCCTCGAGATTGCGCCGCAGCGCCTGGGCCGTGCGCATGTCCGTCCCCGGCGCGCGCCCGAGACCGAGATCGACGCGGCCGGGAAAGAGCGCTTCCAGCGTGCCGAACTGCTCGGCGATGACGAGCGGCGAATGATTGGGCAGCATGATGCCGCCGGAGCCGATCCGGATGCGCTTGGTCGCCGCCCCGACATGGCCGATGACGACGGCGGTGGCCGCGCTGGCGATCCCCGGCATGCCGTGATGTTCGGCGAGCCAGAAGCGCTTGTAACCGAATTCCTCGGCCTTGCGGGCCATCCGCGCCGAACTCTCGAGCGACTGGCTGACGGTGCTGCCTTCGGCAACGGGAGAAAGGTCGAGTATGGAGAAGGGAACCATGAAAAACCTGCCGGCCAGTTGAAGGATGCAACCTATGTAGGTTCGCCCCCGCACCATTCCAAACCATGCAGGCAAACAAAAGGGCCGCGCGGACGCGACCCCTTATTCGGGTTGAAAGCGACGGCTTAGCGGTGACGGCGCAGCACATGCACCTCGGCGCTCGGCCTGTGATCGCCGTGCGGCAGCGTGAAATTGCCGAGCTGGCGATCCATTTCCAGGGCTTCCGTCGCCAGCCGGTGGATCGCTTCCGTCGTCTCCTCGACCATCGAGGCATTCTGCTGCGTCATTGCGTCGAGCTCGGCGACGGCGCTGTTGATCTCCCGTAGCGTATTGGCCTCCTCGCGGGTCGCACCCATGATCTCGTTGATCTGCCCGTTGATCGCCTCGACATGCGCGCCGATGCCGGTCAGCGCGACCCCTGCCCTTTCCACAAGCGACACGCCGCTTTCGACCTCATGCGTCGATTTCTGCAGCAGGCTGGAGATCTCCTTGGCCGCGCTCGACGAACGCTGGGCGAGCTCGCGCACTTCCATGGCGACGACCGCAAAACCCTTGCCGGATTCGCCGGCGCGCGCCGCCTCGACACCGGCATTGAGCGCCAGAAGATTGGTCTGGAAGGCGATGTCATCGATGACGGAGATGATCGTGTTGATCTGACGTGAGGAGGTCTGGATCGCCTCCATCGCTGCGATCGTCTCGCGCATGATCTGGCCGGAGCCGGTCGTCTCCTTCTTGGCGTCGCGGGCGATGCGCTCGGCCTGTTCGGCCCGCTCGATCTGCCGGCGGACGGACTGGGTGATGGCGCTGATCGCATTCGCCGTCTCGGTGATCGAGCCGGCCTGGCGCTCGGTGCGCCCGGCAAGCTCGTCGGCGCCGGCGCGCATCTCCTCGGAGCCGGCGCGCACCGCCATCGAGTTTCCGCCGATGGCCGTCATGGTCTCGCTCAGCGTCGCGAGCGCCTCGTTGAAATTGATGCGCAGGCTTTCGAGCTCGTTCGGGAAGCGTGTGTCGATCTGATAGGCGAGATCCCCGCTCGCCAGATGATGCAGGCCCTCATCGATCGCCTCGACCACCTGCTGCAGCGACTTCGCCTCGGCCTCGCGCTCGGCAAGGTTCTGCTGGCGGTCTTGCTCGGCCTGAAGGCGCGTCTCTTCGCTGGCGGCTTCCAGTTCGCGGCTTTCGATCAGCGACTGCCGGAAGCGGGCGAGCGCATTCGCCATCGTACCGATCTCATCCTTGCGGTTCAGGCTGCCGATCTCGCTGTCGAGCTTGCCATCGGCGACATCGCGGGTGACGCCGGCAAGCCGCGCAAGCGGCGAGAACAGAAGATTGGTGACGAGCCCGGTGGCGATCGCCATGACGACGAGCACGCCGATGCCGATCATCGTCAGCAAAGTGGCGATCTCGATCGAGCCGGCATTGAGCTCGCTGAGCAGCACGCTTTCGACCACGAGGAAGCGGTCGCCGCGATAGTCGATGCCGCGGACATAGGCGCGCGCGGAGCCGTCCGTCCGGTCGAAATCGGCCACCGTCATCGCCGAACTGGCAAGCGCGTCCTTGATGAAGGTGAAGGGGGTGGCATCGAGCGTCGCAAGCTTGCCGCCGGCATCGAGACCGATCGCGGAACCATCGGCGGAGACGATCGCCGCCCGCGCGGTGCTGCCCTGAACAATGCCCTTTGCAAGGATGCTGGTGACGATGTCGTCACGCACCTTGAACAGGATGATGCCCTTGGCGGCGCCGAGCTTGACGATCGGCACGGCATAGAAGATCGCCGACCTGCCGCTGGCGGCATCGACGCGGAGCCCGGAAAAGCCTGTCGGCGCGGCATCTTCGGTCGCCTTGGCGGTATTCTCGAGCGCCTTGGCGAAAGCGATGCCGGCGCCGGTCGTCTTCCAGGCGTCCGTCTTCAGATTCTCGGCGAAGTCGTCCAGCTTCTTGTAGGAATAGAGGACGGAACCGTCGAGATCGGCGATCAGCAGATCGCTGAAAGCGGTATCCGCGAGGTCGCGGGCGACCTCGCTCTGCGTCTTCTCATGATTCGAATAATAAAAACCGCTCGGCCCTTCCGGCTTCATCAGCTTCTCGCGCTGATCGGCCGGGTTGGGATTGGCCGTGATAAAAACCTTTTTCAGCTCGGCGCGGGCATCGCCGGAGGTTTTCTCGATTGTCTTCCAGCCGCTCTTCAGACTGGTGATCGACATCTGCAGCGCCTCGATGCGGGCGATGGAATTGGCCTGGTTCTCGAGCTGCGCCAGTTGGTCCTGCAGCATGTCGCCGCGGAAGATCAGCACGCTCTCCTTGGCCTTCAGCGCCTGCTCGTCGGAGATGCGGCTGCTGGCGAAATAGGCGAGCACGTCGATCACCGCGATCGACAGCACGGTCATCAGAATGAATGTGGCAATGACCTTGAAGGACAGGGATTGAAATCTCCGAGCCATGTACGACGAACCCCTTCTGAACGCGCCCGCCGGCGCGGGCAGGCAACGCATGCCTGATCGACCGGTCTTCAAACAGAACATCGGGGGCTTATCTCTTTGCGACACGAGACCCCCTTCGTATTCGACACTAGAATTCAAGCATCTGTTTTAATTCGCGGTAAATGGAGCGGCTTAAATCCGGGAAGGTTTTTGTTTTGTTCACATATCGATGGCACTTATTTCGCAGTCGCTATAGGTTGAACCATGCAAAATACGATTCGCATCGTCGGCATCGATCCCGGACTTCGCCGCACCGGCTGGGGAATCATCGACACATTGGGCAATTCCCTGCGGTTTGTGGCCTCGGGAACCGTGACCTCCGATGGAGACATGGACCTCGCCTCCCGCCTCTGCCAGCTGCATGACGGCCTGGCGGAGGTTGTGCACGCTTACAAGCCGGATGAGGCGGCCGTCGAACAGACCTTCGTCAACAAGGATGCGGTTGCAACCCTGAAGCTCGGCCAGGCCCGCGGCATCGCCATGCTGGTGCCGGCGCGCGCCGGGCTGCAAGTCTCCGAATATGCCCCGAACGCGGTAAAGAAGGCCGTCATCGGCGTCGGCCACGGCGAAAAACATCAGATTCACATGATGTTGAAGATCCTGATGCCGAAAGTCGAATTCAAAGGCGACGATGCCGCCGACGCCCTGGCGATCGCCATCTGCCATGCGCACAATCGCGGCAGCAACCGGATGCGGCAAGCATTAGTTGGCTGATTTGTTCTTGACTTGTTCCGATGGTAAGGATAATTCTTACTTTGAAGGAGCAATAAGATGCGCGTCACGTCCAAAGGCCAGGTCACCATCCCTCGCGACCTCCGGGAGCTTGCCGGCATCGAGACCAACAGCGAGGTCATCTTCTCGATCGAGGGCGGCAAGCTCGTTCTCTCGCCGAAGAATGGCAAGCAGGAGATCGAGGATCGAGGTCGGCTCGACCGTTTCCTGCAGGCGATCCGTCGTCTCGAAGGAACCGGTGATCAGGACATCGATGCCGAAGACCTCATGTCGCTGACCCGTGATCGCTGATGGCGACGCTTGTCGATACAAACATCCTTGTCGACCTGGCCGTGGTCAGCTCGGACTGGCATGGCTGGTCGCGTCAGAAGATGCTCGATGTCTTCAAAGCGGGGCCAGTGCTCATAAACCCGATCATCTATTCCGAATTTTCCGTCCGCTACGGCGATGTGGATGAAGTCGAGCACCTGCTTCCCCAGGATGAATTCCGCCGCGAGAATCTGCCTTGGCCGGCGGCTTTTGCCGCGGCTCAAGCCTTTCGGCTTTACCGTCGCGACGGTGGGGGACGCGAACGGCTACCGCCCGATTTCCTCATCGGCGCCCATGCGGCGATCCGGGGCTATAGAATTTTGACCCGGGATCCCAGCGGATACAGGTCTTATTTCCCCTCCGTGGAACTTATCACGCCCGAAACGCATCCTTGAGAGACCACGACCAATGATCGGCAAGCTGAAAGGCACCATAGACGAGATCGGCGAAGATTATGTGCTCGTCGATGTGCACGGCGTCTGCTACGTCGCTTACTGCTCCGCCCGCACCCTGTCCAAGCTCGGCTCGGCCGGCGAGGCCTGCGTGCTGTTCATCGAGACCTATGTGCGCGAGGACCAGTTGAAGCTCTTCGGCTTCATGACCGCATTGGAGCGGGAATGGTTCAACCTGCTCCAAAGCGTCCAGGGGGTCGGCGCCAAGGTGGCGCTTGCCGTGCTCTCGACCTTGACGCCGGGCGAACTCGCCAATGCGATTGCCCTGCAGGACCGCGCCGCCGTTTCCCGCGCACCGGGCGTCGGCCCGAAAGTGGCGATGCGCCTCGTCACCGAGCTCAAGAACCGAGCTCCCGCCTTTGCCGGGGAAGCGATCAATATCGCCCTCAAGCAGGAACTCGGCGAAGGCGTCGCCGCCGCACCCGTGGCCGACGCGGTTTCCGCGCTGACCAACCTCGGCTACAGCAGAGACCAGGCGGCAAATGCCGTTGCTGCGGCGATGAAGACGGCCGGCGAAGGCGCAGACAGCGCTAAGCTGATCAGGTTGGGATTGAAGGAACTGGGGACGCGGTGACCTCCTTGAATATATCGCAACTCCTTACTAAGCTTGAATGGTAAGGAGATCCGGATGAATATCTACTACGGTACAATGACATCGAAGGGCCAGACAACAATTCCGGCGGAAGTTCGTGAATTGCTGAATCTGAAGTCCGGTGACAGGATCCGCTACATCAATCGCGATGGCGAAATCATCATGAAGGCCAAGAACAAGCGCGCCATTGACCTTGCAGGCAAGTTTCACGATCCAAATCGGCGGACGATCACTTTAAAGGAAATGGACGAGGCTATCGGAGAAGCCATCGCCGCTCATGTGAATATAGCAGGATGATCGGCCTCGACACCAATATCCTGCTGCGCTTCCTCCTGAAGGATGATGCCGCCCAGACAGAGAAAGTCATAGCGCTGTTCGAGAACCTCTCCGATACGGCACCTGGCTATATTAGCTGCATCACGCTGATGGAATGCACGTGGTTCCTGCGGCAACGGATCAAGCTGAAGAGAGAACAGATCGTGGAGGCGATTTCGGATTTGTTGGACTCAGCGGATCTGATCCTTGAAGATGAAAGAGTGGTCGAGGAGGCGCTCGGAATCATGGTGCGGACGAATGCCGAATTTGCCGATGTCTTCATCGCTCTTCGCAACCGTGACGCCGGTTGCGTGACAACCAAGACATTTGACGCCCAAGCTGCAAAAACCATACCTGGAACGGAACTTCTTTCATGAGCGAACCCGCCCGCCTGATATCGCCGGAAAAGCGGGGCGAAGACCTTGACGTCACGCTGCGCCCGCAATCGCTGGACGAGTTCACCGGCCAGGCGGAGGCGCGCGCTAATCTCAAGATCTTCATCGAAGCGGCGAAGAACCGCGGCGAGGCGCTGGACCACGTGCTCTTCGTCGGCCCGCCCGGCCTCGGCAAGACGACGCTGGCGCAGATCATGGCGAAGGAGCTCGGCGTCAATTTCCGCTCGACGTCGGGGCCTGTCATTGCCAAGGCCGGCGACCTCGCCGCCCTCCTCACCAACCTCGAAGAACGCGACGTGCTCTTTATCGACGAAATCCATCGTCTCAATCCGGCCGTCGAAGAAATCCTTTATCCGGCCATGGAGGATTTCCAGCTCGACCTGATCATCGGCGAAGGCCCTGCCGCCCGCTCGGTGAAGATCGACTTGTCGAAATTCACGCTGGTGGCGGCGACCACCCGCCTCGGCCTGTTGACGACGCCGCTGCGCGATCGCTTCGGCATCCCGGTGCGCCTGAGCTTCTATACCGTCGAGGAGCTGGAACTGATCGTGCGCCGCGGCGCGCGGCTGATGAACCTGCCGATCACCGAAGAAGGCGCCCGCGAGATCGCCAGACGCGCCCGCGGCACGCCACGCATCGCCGGCCGGCTGCTGCGGCGCGTGCGCGACTTCGCCGAGGTGGCAAGGGCGGAAGCCGTCACCCGCGAGATTGCCGACGAGGCGCTGACCCGCCTGCTCGTCGACAATGTCGGCTTCGATCAGCTCGACAAACGTTACCTCAACATGATCGCCGTCAATTTTGGCGGCGGCCCGGTCGGCATCGAAACCATTGCCGCCGGCCTTTCCGAGCCGCGCGATGCAATCGAGGATATCATCGAGCCTTACATGATCCAGCAAGGTTTCATTCAGCGCACGCCGCGCGGTCGTGTTCTGACCGCAATCGCGTGGAAACATCTCGGAATGCAACCGCCCAAGGACATGGAGGCTGCGCAGTTCCGGCTGTTCCAGGAGGATAACTGAGTGATCACCCGCCGCGGATTTTTCAAGGTTCTCGGCGGTGGTATCGCAGGCGTCATGTCGCTTGGTGGTTACGCCTTCGCCTATGAACCGCTGGTGCGGCTCGGCATCGCCCGTTACCGGCTGACGCCACCGGGATGGACACCGGGGCTGAAGCTCCGCGTCGTCGCGCTCGCCGATATCCACGCCTGCGAGCCCTGGATGTCGGAAAGCCGCATTACCGCGATCTGCCACAGGGCCAACGAGCTCGAAGGCGATGTGACCGTGCTGCTCGGCGATTATGCCTCGGGCATGAACATGGTGACGCAGTACGTGCATTCGAGCCGATGGTCGAAGGCGCTGGCCACCCTGCGGGCCCCTCTCGGCGTCCATGCGATCATGGGAAATCATGACTGGTGGGAGGACAGAACCGCCCAGAAGAACGGCGGGATGGAAACATTCGGGCACCGAGCGTTTGCCGACGTCGGCATCCCGGTCTACGGCAACCGCGCCGTTCGGCTCGAAAAGGATGGCCGCGGCTTCTGGCTCGCGGGCCTCGAAGACCAGCTGGCACTGCTGCCCGGCAGGAAATGGGGCCGCACGCGCATGCTCGGCCTCGACGACCTCGATGGAACGATGGCGCAGGTGGCCGACGATGCGCCCGTCATCCTGCTCGCCCATGAGCCCGATATCTTTCCGCGGGTGCCCGAGCGCGTCTCGCTGACGCTGTCCGGTCACACCCATGGCGGGCAAATCCGTTTCCTCGGCCGTTCGCCGATCGTCCCCTCGCGTTACGGCAATCGCTACGCCTATGGCCACATCGTCGAGGACGGGCGTAATATCATCGTGTCCGGCGGCCTCGGCTGCTCCATCGCGCCGGTCCGCTTCGGCGTACCGCCGGAAATCGTCGTCATCGATCTCGGATAAGAATGTCATGAGCAAGCGTACCCTCATCCGCCTGACCGCGGGGGCCGAGCGTTTCAACTATCGCATCGCCGGCCTTGGTTTTCGCGATGGCCATGTGCTCGTCCATCGCGCCGTGCACGAGCCCTTCTGGACTTTTCCCGGCGGCAGGGCGGAAATCGGCGAGACGTCGGAGGAGACGCTGAAACGGGAGATGGTGGAGGAACTCGGCGTCGAGGTCACCGTCGACCGCCTGCTCTGGGTCGTCGAGAATTTTTTCCACTATGAGCAGCGCGACTGGCATGAACTCGGCCTCTATTATCTGATGGAGATCCCGCCCGAATTTCCCTTTCAGCCGCACGAAATCATCCATCGGGTCGAGGACGGCGACAACCATCTCGAGTTCAAATGGGTGCGGGCGACGCGCGAGGCCCTGACCGCGCTCGACATCCCGCCCTATTTCATCGCTGATGACATCGAGAACCTGCCGGCAGCACCCCGTCATCTCGTCTCGCGCGACGGCAATCTCGACGAAAAGAACTGACGTCGTAACGTCATGCGTATGGCTGCAACGCAGAAGAGGAGATGTCTCGATGCCGACCTTCGATCCCGTTCGGGCGTTTCGCAAACTTGCCTATAACAACGCCCTTGCCAACCGCCGCCTGCTTCACGCCTGCGCGGCCTTGAAGCCCGGCGAATTCGAAGCGCCGCGCACGAGCTTCTTCCCGTCGATCAAGGAAACCTTGAACCACATCATCACCGTCGACTGGTTCTATGTCGATGGCTTGGAAGGTGGCACGCTTGGCTACCAAGCCTTCGAGGTCGAAGAGCCCTTCGATGACATAGCATCGCTCGGCGCTGCGCAAGCGGCGGTCGATCAGCGCCTGACGGCGCTCTGCGAGGCTCTGACCCCGGAGAAACTCGTCTCCATCGTCAAACTCCATCGCGGCGACCGCATCCAGGAGGAGCGCATGGAGGACGTGCTGGCTCACCTCTTCCAGCACCAGACCCACCATCGCGGCCAGGTGCATGCCATGCTTGCCGGCACCAGCGTCGCCCCGCCGCAGCTCGACGAATTCATCGTCGCCGATGATGCACGGTTTCGCGGCAAGGAACTCGGCGAACTCGGCTGGAGCGAGGAAAAACTGATACGTTAGTTCCGCAGCCGCCTCTTCAGCCCGTCGATGATCGTCTTGGTGAGAAGGTCGTAATTCTCATCGAAGTGATGATCGCCGGGCAACTCGATGACCTCGGCGCCGCTGTCCTTTAGCGCCGGACAGGCGACGTCGTCGTCATCGTCCTTGCCGTAGACGCATTGCACGAGTTTGGGATCGACGTTCTTCAAATCGGCGACCGGATCGCCTCCCGCCCCTTCCGTCTTCTGGCCGAGCCAGCCGAGAACGGAGATGACGTAGTCGACTTCGTGCGAGAGCGACAGCAGCGACAATTGCGCCACCGCAGACTTCTCGGCCGGCTTCAACAACTGGTAGGTCGCAGGCACGACGTCGGCGCCGAAGGAATAACCGACGAGCAGCACATGCTTCACCTTCCACTGTTTGCGGTAGAAATCGATAATCTTCGAAAGGTCGCTGGCGGTCTCCTCCGGCTTGCGCTCCGACCAGAAATAATGAAGCGAATCGACGCCGACAACGGGAATGCCTTCCTTCTGCAGGGTGCCGCCCACCTCCTTGTCGATGTCTCGCCAGCCGCCGTCGCCGGAATAGATCACCGCCATCGTATCGAGGGTGGGGGTGGCCTCGAGGATCGCCAGCGGCAGGCCGAGCGGATTGCCGAAGGCGCCGGAGGCGGTGACGAGATCATCGAGCGTATCGGCAAAGACCGTCTGCGCGTCGTCGGTGGAATCGCGGATCTCGATCGCGGAATGGACTTTCTTCAGCGCTTCGGCATGCGCCCGGCCGTCCTTGTCGGCGTCGGGCGTAAACACTGTTATAACGGGATCCGGCAGAGCGCCGTCACTCAGCCCGTAGACCATGCGTTCGCCGACGGCCTGCTTGGACGCCGGCGTGCAAAGCTCCTTGGTCAGCGGAATGCCGGCTTTCGGGTCGACGGCGAGCGTCTGACCGATCGTCGCGTCCGGCGTCTGCGCCGCGATCGCCAGCGCCAGGGCCCCGCCCTCGCCGATGCCGGCGACGATCGGCAGATGATAGGCGTTGTTGCCGGTCGCGCGCTGCACCTGCTGGCTCAGCGATTCGATATCCGAGACCATGTAGAGGCAGCCGTCATTGAGGCTGACATCGTAGCGGCTGAGCGCCTGGACATAGGAAGGAAAGTCGACGCCGATGACGACGGCGCCTTCGGCGACCAGCCTGTCGGCCTCGCCCTTCTCGTAATCGCCCCAGCCGGCAGCATCCGAGATCAGCATCACCGTGCCCTTCACCTCCCCTTCCGGCAGGAAGATGTGTGGCGAGGGGATCAGCCCGCTTTCGAAGCTCTGCGTGGTTTCCTCGGCGGCATTAGCCGGTGCGGCCGCGAGCATGCAGGCGCATGCCGTGGCAAGAAGGATTGTCCTGATCATTTTCTCACTACCCCTTTCAACCCGCCCCCGATCAGAAACGTCGCGTCCATCAACGCGATCATCGGATTGCCCCCTCCGGAGACCGCAAGATAGCGCGGTTGCCAGTGCGGATGAAACTTGGATTTGAATGCCCGAAGGCCTTTGAAGTTATAGAAGCGCTCACCGTGCTCGAAGACGGTGCTGCCGATGCGGTCCCAGACGGGTGCCGCCTCGCGTTTCGACATGCCGGAGAGAGGCGCCATGCCGAGATTGAAGTGGGTGAAACCCTGACCGCGCAGATATTCCATGATCTGCACGAAGAGAAAGTCCATCGAGCCCTTCGGCGCATCCGGCGAGAAACGCATGAGATCGATCGTGCCCTCCTCCCGGGATTCGGTGACGAGGATATTGGCAAAGGCAACGATCTTGCCGTCCTTCTTCAGAATGCCGACCGGTTGAGAGGAGACATAATCGGGATCGAAGGCGCCGAGCGAGAAGCCCTTTTCCTTGGCGTTGTGGTGCTCGAGCCAGGCCGAGGAAACCGCGGCGAGATCATCGATGACCACGGGCACATCCTGCGGTTCGATAACGGCAAACTCCAGCCCGTCGCGCTGCGCCCGGCTCGCAGTCTGCCGGAGATTTGCCCATTTACCGCCCTTCATCTCGAAGGTCCTGAGATCGGCCACCGCCAGTTCGCCGAGCTTGAAGGCACGCAGGCCGGCATCGGCGCAATGGGAAAGCAAGGCCGGCGAGATCTGGTAAAAAACGGCGCGGCAGCCCGCCGCCCGCGCCGCCTCGACGAAGCGCCAGACGAGTTCCTGCACGGCACGATGATCGCCAACCGGATCGAAGAGCGCGATCCATGAGCGGCCCTGCCGGCCGTACATGATGAAGGCGTCGCTTTTCTCCGAAAACATGATGCTCTTGTCGCCCATCCGCACCAGATTGGCGTCGGCATTGCCCTGCTTCCTGACGATGTCGACGGCACGCGCCAGCGCCTCCTCCGTCGCCGGCTCCGGCCGGAAGGCCGCCGGCCGGAGCAGGCTGAAAATGGCAATGGCCGACGAGATGATGGTGATGCCAAGCAGGGCGCGCAGTCCCCGCGGCGCCTCGGCGGTGAATTCGAACTGCCACCAGAGCTGGTTGCTGTATTCGACATCGCGATAGACGAAGAGCAGGATGACCACGGCGCCGACGACGATGACGGCGATCGCCATCAGCCAGGATGCCGTCATTGCCTGGTTGAGCAGCGACGCATGGCGGGTAAAGAGCCGGCGGCTGACGAAGAGCCCGAAGATGAGGAAGGCGAGAAAAGCGGCTTCGACCAGCGCAATCGCCTTCAAGAGCGACAAGGTCAATGCCGCAACGGCCGAGAACACCGCCACCCACCAGGCGCCGTCGAGCCTCTGACCAAGGCCGCGCGCGGCGACCACCAGCGCCAGCCCGAGAAGGCTGGAGAGGAAGTGCGCGCCTTCGACCATCGGCAGCGGCAGATAGTTGGACAGAAATTCCAGATTCTGATCCGGCGTCGGTGTGACGCTCGAAAACACCAGCATGACACCGAGCAGCAGAGCCAAGGTCGACAGCAGCTGCGGCATCAGCCGTCCGCCGATGCGCCGGACGCTGGAGGCGGCCGGGTGATCGACAAAACGGCGCAGCTCCGTCGCGGAGACCGCGAGCACGGCAATCAACAGCGGCAATACATGATAGATCAGCCGGTAGAGCACCAGCGATCCCAGCACCGCGTCGATATTCACCGCGCTGCCGAGCGAGGCGATGATCACGGTCTCGAACACGCCGAGCCCGGCCGGAACGTGGCTGAGCACGCCGAGACCGACGGCGATCGCATAGACGGCCAGGAAGGCCGGCCAGCCGATCGCCGTCTGCGGCAAGAGCACATAGAGCACCGACGCCGAGGCGGCGATATCGAAGGCCGTCACCAGGAATTGGCGCGACCAGGTGCGTGAATCCGGCAAGCGGATCGCCACCGCACCGAGGTCGAGCACGCGGCCTTCGCGGCCGATGATCATGACAGCCCCGAGAATGGCGATGATCGAGCCGGCAATCAGCCGGAGAAGGAACGCGCTGACACCGATCAGCGGCCCGATCTCGCTGGCGATGATAATGAGGGCGATCGACGCGACAGCCGCGAGCCCGAGACCGAAGGAAAGCGTGACGAAGGCGATGATGCGGCCGATATCTTCCGGCGAGAGGCCGAGGCGCGTATAGGCGCGATAGCGGATCGCACCGCCCGAAAGCGCCCCGAAACCGGCTGTATTACCGACTGCATAGGCGCTGAAAGCCGTCAGCGCCACATGCGGAAAGGGCAGCCTCTTGCCGATATATTCGATGGCATTGAGGTCATAGAAGACCAGCGAGAGGAAACTGAGGGCCGTGAAGAGCAGCGCGAGCAGGATCGCGCTCGGCCTGGTCGCCGCCAGCGCACCGACGACATCATCATAGCGAACCTCGTTGGTCAGCTGCATGATCGCATAACCGACGAGGCAGAAGACAACGAGTGTCGCGGCTGCCGTCAGTGGCGTCCTGTACCGTCTGAAAAGCGCGCGAAAAGAAAACCCGTCCGTCGCTTCCATCTCTTCCAAATTGCCGTGACCCGACATCTCGTACCTGCGCAATTTTCAAATTCGGCGGGAATCATTTTTCGAAGACGTAACATGGCAGGCATGGAAGCTCTATGAAGCCATGCCGCCGCTGCCCCAGCCCCGCCGCCTGCGCCTCAATCATCCTCAAATGGGGCGAAAGTGGGCAGGCAAACTGTATTGCTACATTGCTTTTTCGTAAGCTTGCGAAGAGTTTGCGGTCATGACGACGATTTGAGACGCGAGAGAAGGATTAGACATGCAGGATGACCTGGCCTTCATGATCCTTATCCTCGGCAGGTTGCTGCTCGGCGGCCTTTTCGTGGCCGGTGGCATCCATCATTTTTTTGTCATCGTGCCGATAACCGACGCCATCGAAGCCCGCGGCATACCTTTTGCGAAATGGGTGCTGCTGTCCGGCAGCGCCTTTCAAATTGCTGCCGGCCTCCTGCTGATGCTGGGTCTCTTCGTCGCCGCGGCAGCGTTCGGCCTCATCATCTTCACGCTTGCCGCCTCGGTGATGCTGCTGAATTTCTGGGACATGGAAGGGACAGCCCGCGACAGCGCCGTCAGCAGCTGGAAAAGCAACATGGCCATTATCGGCGGTCTGCTCACCGCAGCCGCTGCGGCGATGTGAGACGTCAGGTGGCCGGCTCACCGCCGGCCCGCGCATGCGCAGCATAGCGCGCCGCGGCGGCATCCACGTCCACTGCACGATCGCTGGCCACCTGCACCGTCGGCACGGCGAATTCGATGCCGTTTTCCTTGAAGGCATTGCGGATCATCGCCAGTGCATTGCGGCGGATAACGAACTGTTCGCCAGGCTTCGTCATCATCGACAGGCGGATCTCGATCGCGAATTCGCCGAACTGCTCGACACCCTTCATCTTCAGCGTCTCGATGATATGCGGGCCGAATTCGGGGTTTTCGAGCAACGTCTGACCGATCTGCTTGATCACCTTCTTCGCTTTGACGAGATCGGTGTCGTATGTGACGTTGAGGCTGATCTTGTCGATCGTCCAATCGCGATTGAGGTTCTTCACCGCGCCAAGTTCGCCGAACGGCACGGTCGTCAGCGGACCGCGATGATGCCGGAGTTTCACCGAGCGCAGGCTGAAGGCCTCGACGACGCCCTTGTGACTGCCGCTTTCGATATATTCGCCGACGCGGAAGGCATCGTCCCAGAGATAGAACATGCCGCTGATGACGTCCTTGACGATCGTCTGGGCGCCGAAACCGACAGCAACGCCGACGACGCCGGCGCCGGCAATCAATGGCCCGATCTCGATGCCGAGGCCCGAGAGCACCATGAGAACCGCAATGACGGCGATGACCACGGCAAGGATATTGCGGAAAATCGGCAGCAGCGTCTGAAACCGTGCATGTTTGGCCTTCTCCTCGTCCGTCGCGCCGCCGTCCAAGGGCGAGCCGAGCAGCTTGCCGTCGATATAGGCTTTGACGACGTGCCAGAGCAGATCGGCAGCAAGCAGGATAACGATTCCCCCGATGACGCCGCGGGCGATCTTATCGACAATTTTGTCGCCGGCCGCCATCGTGTCGGCGCCGACGCCGAGCAGTTGGCCGAGCCAGATGGCCGCGAATCCGATAATCAGCGCCCTGACGCCGCGATCGAGCAAGACCGCGGCAATGCGGCGCGTGGCAAGGAAGCTTGCCTCGGTCTGCTGCAACGATTTCACCGCAATCGTCGAGACGGCGAGCACCCGCGGCAGCATCAGCACATAGATGCCGAGCCAGAGCAGCCAGTTGAACCCGGTGACCCACAGCCCCCAGAGCAACAGGAAATAAACGGTGAGCGCCCAGGACATCCCATGACCGCGCTTCTCGTCCTTCTGCGGCCGCGACCAGACAGCTTCGATCGCGATCAGCAGCAGCCCGATGCCGAGGATATAGCCGACGAAGAGCCGGGCGCTCGGGGAAAAGCCGAGCGGCTCCATCGACTGGATGGCCGCCCAGCCAAGCATGAAATAGATGACGAAGATCGCAGAGCGGCGATACCAGAAGAGCGCGACGGCGCGCGACGGCATGGTCGGCACGGTCACGCCTTGCCGCTCTTCCTCGGCCCGCGCCAGCCCGATGAGATCGACCAAGACGCCGCCCAGGCAAATCGTGAAACGCTGGACGATGAGCGCGACGGCGCAGAGGATCGCCACGCTCTGGCTGAGCGGCGGCCAACTGAGACTGAAAAGCGCGAGCATGGTTGCCGCGGCGAAAATGAGAGCCGGCACGACGCGCGGCGTCAGATGCATGCCCGCCATCTGAGCCAGACGCCGGCGGCGACGGCGAAAGGCATAGCGGGCCACGCTTTCGACGATGGCCCCGAGCAGGAAGATCGCCAGGAATTGCGCGATCATTCGACTCCAGCCGGTGGCGGCGAGTTCGCCGAAAAACAGCGAGGACGCATTGCCGATCTGCGAGGGCAAGATCATCGCCGCGTCGGACACCATCGAGACATGCCGGCGGGCATGCTGCAGCAGGCCTGAGAGGACCGACATCTGGTTCTGGGTCGCCGAATCGGCCGCAGAGGGTGCCGCCATCTGCGTCGCCATCCACTGCTTGACCTCCGGCGCCTGCATGAGCTGCATCATCTCACGCACCTGCGCCGGCGGGGTATTTGCAGCCGGCGCTTGCGCAGGCGTTTGGGAAAAGCCGGGCGACGCAGAGAAAAGCGCAACGCATGCCAAGATGCCGAATATGGCGGCTTTCAAGCCCGCCGCCGTGACACGTCCCATGACCGCCCTCCAATGGAGTGTCGGCCGCTTGGATGGAAGCAGCCCCGACATTTCCCTTTCCGCAATGGATACTCGTGACCGTAGCCGCCAGCAAGCGGCAGGAAAACCATACCAATGGCTAGGCATGACGCCGAAAAATGTGAGCGGTTTTCGAACGACGTCATGCTCTAACAGTTAATTTAGAACAGGATTCAGCCTCGGCCCCTTCAAGATTTCGGCGCCGGCTTTTCGACGTGGCCGCCGAAGCCGGCGCGCATCGCCGACAGAACCTTGTTGGCGAATTCGTCATTGTCGCGTGAGGAGAAGCGGCCGTAGAGAGCCGCACTCAGCACCGGCGTCGGCACGCTTTCGTCGATTGCCGCCATGATTGTCCAGCGGCCCTCGCCGCTATCCGAGACACGGCCGGCAAACTTCGAAAGTGCCGGATCGGCATGCAGCGCATCGGCGGTGAGATCGAGCAGCCACGAGGTGATGACGCTGCCGCGGCGCCAGACTTCGGCGACATCCTGCAGATTGAAATCGTATTGGAAATGTTCGGGATGGGCGAGCGGCGCGGTTTCCGCATCGGCGTCATGCGAGGCAGCGCCGATATTGGCGTGTTTCAGGATGTTGATGCCCTCGGCATAGGCGGCCATCAGGCCGTATTCGATGCCGTTATGGACCATCTTGACGAAATGGCCGGCGCCATGCGGGCCGCAATGCAGATAACCCTGCTCCGCGGTGCTCACCGCAGCCGCTTCGGCGGTGCGGTTCGGCGATGCTTCCGTCGTGCCGACGCCGGGGGCGAGTGTTGCAAAGATCGGCGAAAGATGGGCGACGGTGCCTTTTTCGCCGCCGATCATCAGGCAATAGCCGCGCTCCAGGCCGAAGACGCCGCCGCTGGTGCCGACATCGACATAATGGATGCCCTTGGTGATCAGTTCGGCGCCGCGGCGGATGTCGTCGTGGTAATAGGAATTGCCGCCGTCGATGACGATATCGCCGTTCTGAAGCAGCGGCACCAGGCTCGAAAGCACCTTGTCGACGATCGCCGCCGGCAGCATTAGCCAGATCGCCCTGGGATGCTGCAGCTTCGAGACGAATTCTTCGAGCGACGCGCTTCCGATCGCGCCGAGGCCTGCGAGCTCGGCAACGCTTTCGGGCCTCGCGTCATAGACGACGCATTCGTGACCGCCCCGCATCAGGCGCTGGACCATGTAGTTGCCCATGCGGCCCAAACCAATCATGCCAAGCTGCATATGAATCTCCTGGAAACCGAAATGAAGTATCGACTCCGGAAACTAGCACCCGCAGTGTGACAGGCAAGCGAAGTCTCGGCCGTATCCGCGCCTGCGACGATCGCGCCGCGGCGAGATGGCGTCGGACCGAAGAGCCCGACGCCGGCTCATTCCTCACTCATCGGGCGCGCTGGCCGGTTCACCCTTCATCTCACTGAGGAACATGCCCTCGCGCAGGTTGATGCCGTACTCGACGAAGGCCTTCATGCAGCAAAGCATCTGCGTCCAGCCTTCACAATTGAGATAGGTGCCGCGCCGGCCGGCTTCGTCCTCGCGCCAGCCGTTCTCGGCAATCGTCACCAGCGTGCCGCCATCCTCCAGCGGTTTGAAATTCATCTCCACCAGCGTCTTGTACGTCGCCTTGTCCTCGCCGGTACCACCGTCCCAGCGAAGCACGATGCGGCTTTCCGGCACGAGTTCGACGACCTCGACCGGCGCATCCTTCCACCAGGTCACGGTCGTGCCTTGAACGAGCGGAGCGCTCGCCCCGCCGATCGTCGTGAAATAGCTGCTGAGCTTCTTCGGATTGACGACGGCGTCGAACACCTCTGCGACGGGACGGCCGATGCGGCCGGAAATGCGGATTCCGAGAGACATGGCATTGCTCCTCTTCTCCATTGTGCCTGAGCTCATTATGTTATAAAAACATAACATGTCAAGCGAATCAACCGACGATCCTGTTTTCAAGGCGCTGGCGCATCACCGCCGCCGCGAGATTCTCGATCGACTCAAGGATGGCGCCCGCACCACAGGGACGCTTTGCGAGATGTTTCCTGACATGGACCGCTGCACGGTGATGCAGCATCTGAAAGTGCTGGAGGAAGCCGATCTGGTCATCGCCAGGAAGGAGGGGCGCGAACGCTGGAACCACCTGAACAGTCTGCCGATCAAGCAGATTTACGATCGCTGGATCAGCGCCTATGCCGGTCATGCCCTGTCGATCCTCGATCGGCTGAGAAGCGATCTCGAAGGCCAGCCGGAACAATGACCGGGGCACCCCACCTTGCCTCCCGGCCGGCCGCAATCCTATGCTGACCAAAAGACAAGAGACGGGACAGATGACGATATCGGGGGCCGGCATACGCCGCATGCGGCTGCTGCGCAGCATGAAGCAGCAACACCTCGCCGAACTCCTCGGCGTCAACCAGGCGACCGTCTCGCGCTGGGAGCGAGATCAACTTGCCCTCTCATCGGAGCAGACCGTCAAGCTGGAGCGGATTTTCGCCTCGCCGCACTATGCCGCGGCCGATGCGGCTTTGAAACGGCTGGTCGAGGACTGCCTCCGGCCTGTGCATCTGATCTGCGACAGCACCCACCGGCTGCTATCAGCCTCCCGTCCGCGGCAGGCGGAATGGCGTGCACCGATCGGCGCTTTTCTCGGCCGCTCTCTTTTCCCCTACGCTTCCGCCGAGATCGCCGCCGCCGAACAATCGCTGGAGGCATGCGGCTGGCGTGAGGGCAGGCTCATGTCGTTGACATTCGATACCGGCGCCAACGGCAATGCGCGCCTGCCGATTGCCGCCGGCCGCGTCACCTGGGAACGGATCATGCTTTCCTTTC
>NZ_NWSW01000005.1:0-274 GCF_002531805.1 Rhizobium sp. M1
AACGGCAATGCGCGCCTGCCGATTGCCGCCGGCCGCGTCACCTGGGAACGGATCATGCTTTCCGACGGCAGCGCCGGCCGCCTCGTCACCACCGTCACCGAGCCTGCAGCTTTCCTGCACCCCCATGCATAATTTATGCGTTGTCCGAAAATGCCGGTCTTAATAGCCTCCGCCGCGGAAACGGTCTGGAGAAAATGCAATGACGATACTGGTGACGGGAAGCGCCGGCCACCTCGGCGAGGCGCTGATGCGCGTCCTGAAGGCGCAAGGCCGA